>VGYP01000350.1 GCA_016872955.1 Planctomycetota bacterium | reverse complement strand
TGCGGCGGTCGTGCCGCGGGCGCTCCGGCGGGGGCCTGGCCGGGCAGGGCGAGCAGCGATGCGACTCCAGCCCGGAGCACCGCAAGTGGCGTCCGAAAAAGGGCGGCGGCGGACGGGGGTCGGAGTTCCGCTACCCTTGGGCGGGGATTTACCGTGCCATTCAAACCGGCGATGCGAAGTTCGATCATCAGGGATTCAGATCAGTTTTTGGATCTCCATCAGCGTAGTGACGCTATCGCTGGGCAACTGTCCGCTGCGATCGGGGGGGACGTTGAGATTGTAATTAAGCCCCCGGGCTCGGGTCTGCCGATAGGCCTCCGCAATGGCGCGGGCCGGTCTGAGCTTGTCTTCCTCGACCCAGAACCAGCGGTTGCCGATCAGCTCGAGCACTTCGCCCGGTATATAGCAGGGTCGGCCTTCGACGTTCCACCATTTGGTGGTGGTCGCCGAACGAATGGCCCGTTCGTAGGAGATCACGTCCTGCGGGAAATAATCCTCCGGCTGGTAGGTCTTGCCGTCGAAGCCCATCCCGTTGTTCATCTCGATGAACGTCGCGGGCGACCGCCGGGCGATGCGTTCGTAGAGCCAGTGCCGGTAGCCGATGCCCAGCATGCTCGGGATGTCGATGAACAGCAGATCGACTGGCCCGTAGTCGCCGATCAACTCGTCGATCTGCGCCGTCATGAAGTTTTGATAGAGGGAACTGACGTACGGCAGCACCTCGCCTTGCTTCGGGATCCGCCCGCCGCCGTACCAAGGCACCCGCTTGCCATTGGGCAGCAGGCCGCCGGCGCTCAGGCTACCGAACAGGTGGTGGTTCTCCATGACGGCATAGTAGATCCCCACCTTGAGGCCCTTCTCCCGGCAGTGCCGCACGAATTCACCGACCACGTCGGTGGTGTCCGGCGAATTGGCGACCGTGAAATCGGTGTGCTTGGACGGCCACAGGCAATGCCCGGCGTGGTGCTTGGCCGTGAGGTGGATATACTTCATGCCGGCGTCGCGGGCCACGGCGACCCACTGGCCGACGTCGAGCTTGGTTGGGCGGTATATCTCCTGTGTATAATTGGCCGCGAAGGGCGGTGGGTGATTTTTCTCCGCGAAGGTGGACAGGCCAAAGTGAATGAACATGCCGTAGCTCCAGGACTCCCATTCCTTGAGTTTCGGCAAAGGCAGGCGCTGGGCGCCTGGGGATAAGCGAACATCCTCGGCCGAGAGGGACGACAGGGCCGCGGACGGCACCCCCGCCCGGCTCCACGGGGCCGCGCCCGTCGCGAGAGCGGCGCCAGCCACGGCGGAGGAGCGGACGAAATCACGCCGCGAAAAATTTCCGGCGCCGCACGGCAGAGAGGGAGCTTGTGGTGTCATGTCAGGTCAGAAGTTGAAAGTTGCGGTCATGAACGCGAACCGCGGTTCGGCGGCGAGCCGCGCGGTCTGGGGGGCCCCGGAGGCGCTGTTGGGCAGGATCACCACCGGAGAGTTGTCGAGCGCGTTTTGGATGTTCAGCTGCAAGGTGAGCCGGGCTTTCGGGCCGAAGCGGAAGCCGTACGAGGCGATCAGATCGACGTATTCGGCATCAGGCAACCCGAAGACCCTCATCTGAGATTGCCGCCGCCCGGCGGCGTCGACCGTCACGTTGTTGTAGTAGTAACTGCGATCCTTGCCCTTGTAGCGCAGCGTTCCGCCGAGCATGAGCCCTTTGAGCGAACCGTCGGAAATCGTGTAGGTGTTTGTCCAGGACAGGGAGTATTTCGCATACGAGGTCGTGGGCAGACCGGCTTCAACGGCGGGAATGGAGCCCTTGAGGCCGTTGGGATCGGTGAAGTTGAGCTGGTGCCGGGCCAGCGGCAACCCGACCACACCGGTGCCGACCGACGCGCCGGTGGAATTGCTCCGCGTCAAGCCGAGGAAGGCGGCGTTGCGGATGCGTCCGTTGTCGGGGTCCAAGTCGGCAAAGTAGGGGCTCGAGGGGGTGTTCATCATCGCAATCGTGAGCTGGGTCGTGGGCGCGGACGGGCTGTTGTCGTTGGGATTCACCTTCACCAACAGGGGCGTGCCATCGCCAAAGGTCACGCCGCCCCGGCCATCCGTGTGAAACTGGTCGTTGTAGTAAATCGCATACGAACGACTCTCACCCATGACGCCGTCGATCACGCCGGCATTGA
This sequence comes from Planctomycetota bacterium, assembly GCA_016872955.1. Taxonomy (GTDB): domain Bacteria; phylum Planctomycetota; class Planctomycetia; order Pirellulales; family UBA1268; genus QWPN01. Next base: position 1,137 of record VGYP01000350.1, on the reverse strand, counting down.
GGCGGCTCCGCCACCCCTTGACGGGCTGGGCCGTCAACAGCAGTTCCACACCGGCGGAGTCGCGATCCACTCCGATCCAGGTGCTGCTCGGGGTCCGGCGTCCGTTGATGCCATTGGGGTTTACCGCGGTGCCGTAATCGGCTTGGAGCAGGAAAGCCTCTCCGAGACTCTTGACCGTGTAGTAGGCCAGCGAGCCCGACACTCGCTCGCGAAAGAGATCGAACTTCAGTCCGATCTCGTGCCCTTTGCCCTTCGAGCGCGGCGGCAGGAGCACGCCGTCCGGGCCGGGCGAAGTGCCGTTGGGCCGGGAGGAGATCGAATGGCCGTAGAAGGCGTGCAGCCCGTCGCGCAGCCGATAGTTGGCACCCAGATTGTAGGAGGTGGTGCTGGCTTCCGACGAGCGATACATCGGGTCGTTGTTGTTCCAGGCGATTTCACTCTGCCGATCCCGCCGCACGCCGTACAGGGTGGTCAGCCGCCGGTCCAACCACCGGCTGGTCCCGGCCATGAAACCGGCGTAACGCGACGCGTTGCCTCCCTGCCATCCAGTGCCGCCAAGCCCGCGCGGATTCTGCGGCGTGGCGGCCACCTTGCCCTCGCCCCCGGCGACTTGGCGCTCATACGTCCTGCCGTTGACGGTGATCCGATCCTGATAGGCATGCATGCCGATGGCCGAGAGTGGTTCGAAGACCGGGCCCGACCCGACCGGGGCCCATGCCGCATTGCCGAGCTGCAGGGTGGAGAGCTGGTTCCGCCCCAGGTTGATGTTGGTTGCCTGGGCGGGATTCACGATGGTCGCGCCGTTCGCATCGAGTTCGTAGTAGCGCCAGACCCCAAACACATTGTGGGGGCGGTTGTTCTCCGCACCGCCGATGAGTTGGTGATGCCCGCGCAGCCCGTCGAACTCCGCGGTCGCGACGGCGCGGAAGCCCTGGTGGTCCTGCAGGAACCGCGTGTCCTGAAGATTGGTGAACTGAATCGCCCACACGCCGGTCGGATTGCCGCTGAGTCCGGGTGCGGTGAGCACGGAGGGAGTGGTCACCTGTCGCAGCGTCGCCGCATCATAGCCGTAGGAAACCTGGGTGGAGAACCAGCGGGTCCAGTTTGCATCCCAGACGACTTCCACATGGTCGTTCT
>VGYP01000349.1 GCA_016872955.1 Planctomycetota bacterium | reverse complement strand
ATCCACCGCGTGGAACGAGGGTGTCTGACGTGGTGGGGCGTCGAAGATGCCGCGGTGCGGCGCGACGACCGCCTGCGCGGCGGCGACGTCTGCGTCGGATGGTGGTGCGGCCTGACCGATCGACAGCCAGAGCAGGAGAGACGCACTCGCGGCGAGCGGGGGCATCGAGCGTCGCCGCGGCAATGCGACGATCATGCGTTGGCACCCGAGGACGGCGGGTCAGCGAACGACCTGGAGTCTCGTGAGGTTCGGGAAAACGATGCATGGCCTGCCGTCGCAACGCGACGGCAGGGGCGGTCGGCAGCTCACGTCGGGGTGGCCGTCGGTGCGGGGGGCGGCTCTCGCGGAGTCGGGCTGATGGTGCCCCGCACTTTCAGCCGATCGGCCCGCGCCACGAGCGCGTCGTATTCGGCCTCGGACGGCAACTGATCGCGGGTCAGGATGCTGTCTGAGTTCCCGGTCGGGTCGCCGACGTCCGCCCAGTGGTCGTCGGGGGTGTAGTCCAGGATCCAGTAGTGGCCCGGCTCGTCGGTGGTGGGCGGGCCGAAGAAGTTCACGTTCGAGCGGGTGTTGGTTGGGGCGTTGACCGGGACCGCCGCCCCCGTGGTCTCCCGCGCCGGGCCGCCAGGTCCCTCGTTGCCGGAGTACTCGACCCCGACGGTGCCGTTCGGCTGGCGCGAACACGTGTACGAGGTTGCCCAGCATGCTCGAGGGGCCCTGCTTCACGCTGCCCTGTTCATGCCACGTGCCTGCATACTGAGCGATGCCGACCGGCGGCGGCGCGGGCAGCACGGTCGCCCCTCCAGAGCCGCACACGATCGGCTGGTTAGGCACGTAGGTGTTGCCGGCGATTGAAAACGGCGGCGCGGGGCGACGGCAGCTTTCTTGGAAGCCCCAGCGGCAGCACGGCTTGCCCGCACGGACGAACCGTTGATGCACGACAGATCCCGGTCGATTCCGCCTTCAGCGTCGAGCCGGATGGGCCGGGATTCGAGGATGCAGTCGTATGCACCCAGCGGTCGCCATTTGGAAAAGTGGTCGTACACGGTCTGCCATGGACCGAACCGCTCAGGCAGGTCGCGCCAGGGCGACCCCGTACGGAGAATCCAGAAGATTCCATTGAGCATCAACCGCGGATCCGATGGTGGGCAGCCCGTCTTCGCCGCACGTTTGTGGAGTATGGGTGGAACCATTTCCCACTGTTCGTCCGTGACTTCGTGTCGCGTCATGGCAGTTGGCCTCATTGGCGGGAGGTTAACTATGGAACGAATCGTTCGGCCGCCAGACCCTTTTCGACAGAGCCCAGTGGGCAGCACAGGATTCGAACCTGTGACCTCTACGGTGTGAACGTAGCGCTCTAACCAACTGAGCTAGCTGCCCGACACGAGTTGTGTGGTGTCGAAAACACCGCATTTCCCAGGACGAAATCAACATCGACTGCCCAAATCCTACACTCGCGCAGAGCGTGCGCAAAGTGCCCAACGCGCCACGCAAACGGGGATAAATCGGGGCGCAAACGGGGCGCGCAGAATCGCCCACGATTCATGCAGGAAACGTGCCCCGCCGACCTACCGCCCCGCCGGCTGCCGCTTCCGCTCGGCCTCGCTGGCCCGCCATTCCCACGGGGCGACCGGGGCCGCATCACGCCACAGCCCGCGCCTCGCGGGCTACTGCTTGAACGTATCGGGCAGCATGATGTCGCGATTCGCCCGCAGGGCCGCCGCCTCGGGGGAGAGCGTGGTCAGGCCATTGAGGCTTAGCCCGCCCTTGTGTTGTGCCAATGCCTTGGCTGCTTCGTCAGAGAGCGTTGTCAGGCCGCTGAAGCCCAGGTTGCCCTCGTTCTGCGCCAGCGCCTTGACGGCCTCGTCGGAGAGCGTGGTCAGGCCGTGAAGCCACAGGTGGCCCTTGTGCGGCCCCAGTGCCTTGGCCGCTTGATCAGACAGCGTGGTCAGGTCTCTGAAGTACAGGTTGCCCTCGTGCTGCGCCAGCACTTTCGCCACGTCCTCCGTGATTGCGGTTAAGGCGTCGAAACGCAGCATCGTGTTTGGGTGTTTCGCGACCAGATTCTCTGCTTGCTCAACCGTCAGGCTCTTGTTCCGGATGTGGATCACGTCCAGCGTATCATCGCCTGCCGCAACGCTGCACGCCGCCGCCACCAGAATCATCGCCGCGTACTGCATAGTGTTTCTCCTCCTCTTGGCTGGCAGCTTCCTACCGCGCGGCCGACCGCGCCTACCGCCCCGCCGGCTACCGCTTCCGCTCGGCCTCGCTGGCCCGCCAATCCCACGGGGCGACCGGGGCCGCATCACGCCACAGCCCGCGTCTCGCGGCCCGTGCCTCGCGCTCGGCTGCGACCAGCCCGTCATCGTCGCTGTACCGCGTCTAGTGCCATGCCAGCCCATCGGCCACCATCTGCCGGTTGATGTCGCGGCCGTCGATTTCCAGCCGGGCGACCGTGCGGCCGTGGCCCGCAGCGTGTCGCCGTCTTGAACGTAGCGGTCTCAGCAACTGAGCTAGCTGCCCGACATGTGCCGCGGCGATGACCGGGATCAAACGTCAGCCCATGACATCGACGCTGCACGCTCGGGATTCTGAGCACGAAGCCCAGCGATCGTCACGACCCGACGGCTGCGCGTCCCAGGGCCGCTCCCTCCAGCCGTGCCCGACCGGCGCGGCCCCGCTGCGGTGGTCAGCCATCTTCGCCCGGGGGTGGCTCGAATCGCGGGGCGGCCACCGTGGGACCCAGATCGTCGTCGTCACGACGGCCCGAAGACACGGGCAGACGCCGCGCCGTCGGCTGGGCGTCGACGTTGGCCGCCATCTCGAACTCTCTCGACATCGCCTGCCATTGCCGACGCAACTGGCCGACCGTCTTGCCGAGCGTCTGGCCCACCTCCGGCAGCCGCTTGCCGTAGATCATCACCGCGATCGCGGCGATGACGAGAATCTCGAGGGGACCGAGTCCGAACATGATGAAGCCGCGAAAAGCGGGCTGGGGCGACCTGGCGATCGCGTGGGCCCGGCTACCGGGCGTCGGAACCGCCGGACTCTCGGGAAGAAGTGTTTTCCTCGATGCCCTGCACGCCCCGCTTGAACTCGACGATGCCTTCGCCGAGCGATCGCATCACCTTCGGCAGCCGGGTGCCAAATAGCAGCAGGACGATCGCCCCCAGGATCAGGAGCTCTGTCGTGCCCAGACCGAACATCGCGAAGCAGGGTGCCACGGGGGCGCCTCCGGCGGGGCGGTCCAGGATGCATTTCGACTGCGACCGTAACTAGAGTGTATCCCCGCCCGGGCAAGGCTTCAAACCACGGCC
>VGYP01000348.1 GCA_016872955.1 Planctomycetota bacterium | reverse complement strand
GTCGACGGTCGGCACGGTCATCGTGGCGTACTCTGTCATTCGCTGCCTCGTGCTGGGTGATCCGGCCGGCGTGTTCTGAACCCGTCGTTTCGTGGGACGGCGTTAGCCTTGGCGGAGTCGCCGGGTGGGGATGGCGCGAAACCCTCGAGGCCCAGCGTGTGGCGGGTGGCCCGCGCGGGCTTGGAACGCGAAATCGCGAATCTTGGAGCGCGCGGGTATCGGGAGCCAACGGAATACCGTGGAGTCGTGCATGAGTGGAACGCGACGGGCTACGACCTTCTACGTGCCGACCGTTGGCTGTACGCCTTCGCATCCGCCGACTGCAAGTTGGTGAAGATCGGGATGGTGCTGGTTGGGGAGAGACTTCGACCTCGCCTCACGGAGGTCCGGCGAAAGTCGGGGCGACCCGACCTTGTGGAGGTCTGGCGTGGATGTATGGCCAGCACTACTCACGAAGAGGCCGAACACATCGAATCGGTCGTGAGGCACTGGCTCACAGGCGCTGCGGGCTTCTCCTATGTGGGACAGGTTGATTGGCTCGCCACGCCGAAGGGATTCGGCCCAGCCGACTGGGACCTGGTCCTCACAGCGGCGCTAGCTGAGTCCGTTCGCTTCGGGCGGTGAGCCGGGGCTCCAGACGGCACGCCATCTTTGGCCTTACTAGTTACGCCGGTAGAGCGGGTGTCGTGCTGCTCGTTACCCGACTAAACCCCACCGCAAGCGTTGCCGACGCGGTTGCGAGGGTGGCGATGATGGCTGCCGCCGCTCCAAGCCAGCCTGAGGCCTTCCATGCGCCACCGGCGACCTTGGACAAGGCCTGCTGGACGGGCTCGGGAATCGGGTTGCCACCATGGGGAACAAAGTTGGTCATTGGTTTCTCTCCTCTGTTTAGGTTCTCGTCGCAGTGACACCTTGAGTGCCAAAGCGGTGTCATTCTACGCAGAAGTGATATCATCCGTCAAGAGATGATGTCACTTTGACGCCACGTGGTATGATTGATGCCATGAAGGAGCACCTTGACCGCTTCCCCGCCCGACTCCCACCCGACCTGAAGAAGGCCCTTTCCGAGCGGGCCGAGGCACTCGGGAAGTCCATGAACGACCTCGTTGTGCTCGGCGTCCGGAATGTCCTCGAAGCCACCCCACTCGACCTCACGCCGTCTGCGGTAGAAGACGCACACGAAGACCTAGTGGTCTTGACGATCGAAGGAGAGATCGGTCCGGCAAAGGGGATTGCCGGCCACTACGCCGAACTCCACCAGCACAACCTCAGCGCGTTGCTCTACTGGATGGCATCTCGGATGCAGACCGACCCACGGCTTATCGCCACCGAACTTGTGCGGAGTGCCGATGGTGTCCGGAAGCGTTCCAGCCGCATCGCGAAGGCGTTGTTGAAGTCCGCTCTCGAGTACAACCCTGCGAGCGACGTCGCGAAGAGCAGGCTTGGTCAGTTGTTGTACTTCGAAGGCGACTACGCCGGAGCGATCGAGTTACTGGATCGCGTCCGTGAGGACGACAACTACGCCAAACTCTTCCACGGCTGGGCGACCCTCGAACTCGCTCTTCGCGAGGGCGGATCAACCGTTGCTGCTCGCGAGGAGATCGTCGTTGCCATGCGCCGTTGGGCACTCGGCCAACGCTCGCCTGAGAACCGCGAACGGTGGTTGGCCAACCTCGCCCGGCTGTGGGAGCACGGCCCGGACTTCGAGCGCTTAGTTGCGGACCTTGTCTCGTACGCCAATGACAACTCATCGTGGGCGCTCATCAAGGTGGAAGACGCAGTTCGGTCTGAGCGGGCCTTGAGGCCCAACGCCGAACCCAATGGTGCCCGCGAATGAGTAGCCGACGGGTGGTGTGCTCTCGTGTCTCGCCCCGACTCTGGAGGGGACGGTGCGAAAGTTCTGAGGCCCAGCACGTGCTGGGCGGGCAGCCGAGTTGCGGGAACGCGAACTGACCGCTGTTGGAACGGGTTGCCCTTCCGCGTGGGGGGACGCCAGCGCCCGGCGTGCACACGGGCGCGTCGGTCCAAATCTGAGGCGTGGCGAGGCACGATGATCAGTCAATCATGATTGAGTGAATCGAACCTCGCAGGAGTCTGAAGTCCGGGTGAACCCGCACGAGTCGATCGCTAGCCTGCGGGGCGTCGCCGGGTGGGGATGGCTCGAAACCTTTTGGGGGCAGAATCCCCTGGGCCGCCGGCGAGGGCTTGGAACGCGAAACGGCCGATTCTGGAACGCGGGCACCGGTGCTTTGAGGATCTCGAACCGATCAACCTTCAGGCTCTCTCGTGTCGCTCCAGTTTGGAAATCTGGTTCCAGTTGAATGCCATGGGGGCGCCTTACCCTTCTGCGTGGGCCGACCGAGCGGCCGGCCAGAGCACCGTGCCGCAGGATCCGATTCCGACTGCAGTGTGGTGACGGGTTGATCGGGATCAAGCAGCGATGTACGGGCGGGTTTAGCGAGAGCCAGATACTCAGTCAACCCAATGCACTAGGGGTTTCATGTATGGGAAGCCATGTGCGAAGATTCCTGTCCATGTCGGGCGCGTCACCCTTTGTTATTCACCGTGATCTAGGAATCGGCCGACTTGATCTCGACCGTGGGGTATTATGGTTCTTCGACTCGCCGGCACTTCCGGAGGTCGAGATTCCTGCAGAACAGGAGTTATTTCAGGTCACCCGACTGGAGGTTCAGCAGCGAATCTGGTGGTTTGACGGGATCCGTTGGGTCACTGGCCGAATCAGCGCGCATGATGACGAGGCCGGGACCGCCTACCTCGTCGCGTTTCCGAACGGCGTGATGGAACGCCGCACAGCAGAGTCGATACGAGTCCGGTGGAACCGCCCGATCAGCGATGTCTTGGGGATGCTCAAAGGTCGAGTTGCAGAAACCCGCTTCTTTCATGATGCTCGAAGTGGGTTCCAGGGCCGCTTCAGCGCGCAGCGTGCTGCATGCCAAGGCCTTGCCGGGGTGCTGTCGTCGGCGGTGGAACTCCACACTCACCAAGTGGCGGCTGCACGGCGGGTCCTCCAAGACCCCGTACCTCGATACTTGCTGGCGGATGAGGTGGGCCTGGGCAAGACCATCGAGGCGGGAATGATCGCTCGTCAACTGATGATTGAGGCACCTGGCGAAGTCTTGGTTGCAGTGCCACCACATCTCGTCTCTCAGTGGCAGCGTGAACTCTCAAGTAAGTTCCGACTCGACAGCGTCGGAGGTCGGGTGCAGGTGGTCGCATTCGGCGAGGCGTCCAACGTGCCTGAAATCCACCGGCGGTTAGTCATTGTCGATGAGGCACATCGGTTGGTCAGTTCATTGA
>VGYP01000347.1 GCA_016872955.1 Planctomycetota bacterium | reverse complement strand
GTCAAGGAAAAGGAGCACACCGTCGCGCTCACCGAGGAGGGGGTGCGGACGGCCGAGAAGCTCGCCGGCGTGGAAAGCTTCTACACCGTCGGCAACATGGAGTGGCCCCACCTGATCGACAACGCCCTCAAGGCCCATCATCTCTACAAGCGGGACGTCAACTACGTCGTCCAGCAGGGGGAGGTGGTGATCGTCGACGAGTTCACCGGCCGGCTGATGCCCGGCCGGCAGTGGTCCGACGGCCTGCACCAGTCGGTCGAGGCCAAGGAGGGCGTCCGTATTAAAGAGGAGTCGCAGACCCTCGCCACGGTCACGCTGCAGAACTTCTTCAAGCTCTACAAAAAACTGGCCGGCATGACGGGCACCGCCATGACCGAGGCCACCGAGTTCTGGAAGATCTACAAGCTCGACGTGATCGCGATCCCGTCCAATCGCGGGCTGCAGCGGATCAACAATCCCGACGTCATCTACCGCACGGAGCGGGAGAAGTGGGTGGCCGTGGCCGACGAGGTGGAGCGGATCCACCGCTGCGACACCCTGGCCCTGTCCGACGGCTCCTGGAAGATCGGCACCATCGTCCGGGAGAACGACGCCGAGGTGGTCTTCGAGGCGAAGGGGCAGCGCGACCCCGAGACCATCCCCCGCGCGAAGATCAAGGAGATCCAGCAGCAGGGCCTGCCCGTGCTCGTCGGCACGGTCTCAATCGAGAAGAGCGAACGGCTCTCCGCGCTTCTGGAGAAGCGGGGCGTCGACCACCAGGTGCTCAACGCCAAGCAGCACAAGCGGGAGGCCGAGATCATCGCCCAGGCCGGCCGCCCGGCCGCCGTCACGATCGCCACCAACATGGCCGGCCGCGGCACTGACATCATCCTCGGCGGCAACGCCGAGACGCTCGCCTGGGCGAAGCTGCAGGACACCTACCCCACGCGGCTCGACGTGCCCAGGGAGGAGTGGGACGCGCTGGTCAGGGAGATCGCCACCCGCGAGGACATGAAGGCCCAGGGGGAGCGGGTCCGCAGCCAGGGCGGGCTGCAGATCATCGGCACCGAGCGGCACGAGTCGCGGCGGATCGACCTCCAGCTCCGCGGTCGATGCGGCCGGCAGGGAGACCCCGGCTCGAGCCGCTTCTTCCTGTCGCTCGAAGACGACCTGATGCGGATCTTCGCCGGCGAGTGGGTCAAGAACGTGCTCACGCGGCTGGGCATGCAGGACGGCGAGGCGATCGAGAGCCGGATGGTCACCCGCCGGGTCGAGGCGGCCCAGAAGAAAGTCGAGGAGCGGAACTTCGAGGTCCGCAAGAACCTGCTGGAATACGACGAGGTGATGGACGAGCAGCGGAAGCGGGTCTACGGCTTCCGGCAGCGGATCCTCGACTTCACCGACGGCGATGCCGACTGCAAGGAGATGATCCTGGAGATGGTCGACCGCCAGATCGACGAGTCGATCGGCACCTTCCTCGACAAGGACTACGGCCCGCAGACCTACGCCTCCTGGGCCGCGGGCCAGCTGTCGTGCGAGCTCGACGGAGCCGACTTCCGCGGCATGACCCCCGACGAGGCCGACCGGCTGGCCGCCGAGGAGGCGATGCGGCAGTCGGAGACGCAGATCTTCGAGGCGGTCGAGGAGAACCTGCCCGAGGGGGACGACGAGAGCGAGTGGAACTGGGGCGCGCTGGCCTCGTTCGCCAACGCCCGCTGGAAGATGTCGGTGAACGACCGCGATCTCAAGCGGGTAGGGCGTCACGACATCATCGGCCACCTGCAGGAGCAGGCCCGCGAGGCGATCCAGCGGATCGACCTCTCCGAGGGGCGCCGGTTCCTCGATCCGGATTTCGGCGTCCGCAGCGCCCGCGGCTGGACGGAGTGGCGGTTCGGCACGCCGGTGGAGGCGGCCGAGGCGGAGGGCCTGGATGCGGAGGCCTTCAAGTCGCTCGTGAGGAGCAAGTCGCGGGCGGCCTACGCCCATCGCGAGATCGAATACCCCGTGCTCGTCGGCCTGGCCCACTTCACCGGCCGGCAGCCGGACGGGTCACGGCGACTCGACCGCGAGGGCATGCTCGCCTGGGCCCGTGGCCGCTTCGACCCAACGCTCGGTGAATCCGACCTGGCGTCGTCCGACCTGAGCGAACTCCGCGTAGTGCTCGTGGCCGCCAGCCGGCGGCGGCACGATCGCGGCGACGACCCGCGGGACGAGATGAAGCGGATGGAGCGGGCCGTGCTCCTGCAGATTCTCGACAATGCCTGGAAGGATCATCTCCTGGCGATGGACCACCTCCGCTCCAGCGTTGGCCTCCGCGGCTACGCGCAGGTCGACCCCAAGGTCGAATACAAGCGGGAGGGAATGCGGACCTTCGACCTGATGTGGAAGGGCATCGCCGAGCGGGTGGTCGACATCGTCTACCGCATCGAGCAGGTGGAGGAGAGCGCGCTCAGGAGCACGTGGCACGAGACGGCCGCCGTGCACGCCGAGGCGGAGTCGGCCGCGGCCCTGGCGGGCGAGCAGCCGGCGGCCGGCTCCGACGACCGCTCCGAGGCGGCCCGTGCCGAACCAATCCGCAATCTTGGCCAGAAGGTAGGCCGCAACGACCCGTGCCCCTGCGGCAGCGGCCGGAAGTTCAAGAACTGCTGCGGCAAGTCGAGCGGCGTGGCGGCGGGATAGCCGCGTGGCGAGTTCGCGGCCATGCTCTTGAACCTCGTCTACCTGCTGGCCGTCCTGCTCGCCCTGCCCTGGGTGGCCTGGCGTCGTGGCAGCGGCGGACGGCCGGTGGCGGCGCCTTGGCGCCGGTTCACCGGCTGCGTGGCGGTGCCGCCCCCCGCGACCGCCACTGCCCGCATCTGGCTGCACGGCGTGAGCGTGGGCGAGGTGCAATTGCTCGCGTCGCTGGCCGCGGAACTCGAGCGACAGGCCGGCGAGGCGGGCCGGCGGATCGAGTGCGTGATCTCGAGTTCCACGACGACGGGCCTGGAGGTGGCCGCGCGGCGGTTCGACGGCGACCGCGTGTTCCCCTGCCCGCTCGACTTCACCTGGGCTGTGAGCCGCGTGTTCGACCGGATCCGGCCCGCCGCGCTGGTGCTCGGCGAACTGGAGCTTTGGCCCAACCTGCTGGCGGCGGCCGAGCGACGTGGCATCCCCGTGGTCGTGGCCAACGCCCGGATGAGCGGCCGCAGCCACGCCGGCTACGACTGCATCCGCCCGCTCGTGCGCCGCATGCTCCACCGCCTTGCCGTGGTGAGCGCCCGCTCCGCTGAAGACGCGGACCGCTTCCGCGCCCTCGGGGCCCGCGACGTGCGGGTGGCCGGCTCGATGAAGTTCGGCGGCGT
>VGYP01000346.1 GCA_016872955.1 Planctomycetota bacterium | reverse complement strand
CCGACGCCGGAGTTGCTGGAGAACTTCGACCCGCCCGAAGAGATCGCGAGCGACGATCTGGCGGTCAAGAAGTGGAAGCAGTCCGTGCCGGTGTTGCGGCGTATGCGAGTATTCACCGAGGCCGACATCGACGCCTGGGTTCTCTACTGCCGCACCTGGGCGAACTGGATGCGGGCCAAGACCAAGTGCGATCAGTACGGCCGCGACAACGTCGCCTACGAGATCGACCCGACTCGCACCGACGGCCGGATGCGGATCAAGTGGACGCAGCCGTACACCTGGGCCGTCGATGAGAAAAACCTTGCCACCGACCTACGCAGGCTCCAGCAGGAGTTCGGCCTGACCCCGAGCAGCCGGTCACAGGTGACGATCCATGACAGCCCCAACGAAGACCCGGTTGCAGCCTATCGAAAAAAGCGAAGCGATCAGCCAGGGGCTTGATTGGTACTTCAACGTCGGTCGGGCTACGCACGCACTCAACTTCTTCTCGGAGTGGCTGCGACACTCCAAGGGCAAGTTTGCCGGCCAGCCGTTCGACCTTCTTCCCTGGCAAGCCGAACTGATTGCCGAACTGTTCGGCTGGGTTCGCGTCGATGACGACACTCGCCGCTATCGCGTGGCGTACGTCTCCACGGCGAAGAAGTCGGGCAAGTCCACGCTGCTCGCGGGCATCGGCCTCTATCTGCTTGTCATGGACGGCGAGAACGGAGCCGAGGTCTATGGCGCGGCTGCGGATCGTGAGCAGGCATCCGTGGTCTACAGGGAAGCCGCGAGTATGGTGCGGGCCTCGCCAAACCTCTTACGCGTGCTGGAAGTCATCGACTCCCGCAGGACGATCGCCTATCGCAAGGAAGCGGCGTTCTACCGGGTGCTGTCGGCCGACGCGTTTCGTGCCGAAGGCTTGAACATTCACGGCCTGCTGTTCGACGAGCTTCACGCCCAAAAAGATCGCCGCCTGTGGGATGCTCTCCGCTACGGCGGTGCAGCCCGAACTCAGCCGCTCCTCTGCTCGATCACCACCGCGGGCTACGACCGCAAAGGCATCTGCTACGAGCAATACCAGTACGCCAGGGCTGTCGCGGCGAACTGGAAACACGACCCGACGTTCTACCCCTGCATCTACGAAAAGCCCGAGGACGCCGATTGGAAGGACTCCGACTGCTGGCCCGATGCGAACCCGTCGTGGGGCGTAACGATCAAACCAGACGACTTCGCCGCCGACGCTCGCGAGGCCGAGCAGTCGCCAACTAAACTCAACTCGTTTCTCCGCTACCGGCTCAACACTTGGACGACTTCCGACGTTCGGTGGCTGTCTCCCGAAACGTGGCAGCAGGGGTCGCTGCCGCTGCACGACTTCGGCGACCGCCCGGTATACGCGGGCCTCGACCTCGCGACCACCTACGACCTCACGGCCCTCGTCCTCATCTGCCCTGACTCCGAGGACGGCAGCATCGACGTGCTGCCGTTCTTCTGGATTCCCGAGGCGAACGCCGCCGAGCGGAGCCAGCGGGACAAGGTGCCGTACCTCGATTGGATTCGGGACGGGTTCATCAAGGTGACGGACGGGAACGTGACCGATTACACCGTGCTGCACCGCGACCTCACGGAACTCTGCTCCCGGTATGGCGTGCGGCAGTTGGCGGTCGATCTCAAGTTCAACGGGCAGATGATCGCCAATATGCTGCAAGGGGACGGGGTGGAAGTGCGAGGATACCCGCAGGGCGGTCGTGCCATGAGCGCGCCCGCGAAGGCTCTGGAGAACCTAATCACCAACGCGAAGGTGCGGCACGCGGGGCATCCCGTTCTCTCGTGGTGCGCCGGGAACGCCTCCGTTCACGAGGATCGCTACGGCAATATCTTCCCGAGCAAGGCCAAGTCAACAGAACGCATCGACGGCATCGTCGCCCTGTGCCAAGCAATCGGCTGCTGGATGGGCAACGAACAGAAGCCGCCTGACACCCCCGAAATCTTCTTTATATGATCGCCGACAACCGCATCCTCTGGCTCCCCGGCGAGGAGCGCATGTGGGACGAGGACTCGCCAAGCCGCAGTAGCGCGGGCGTGCGGATCAACGCTGAAAACGCTCACACCGTGTCAGCGGTGTTCTCCTGCATTCGCATCCGAGCCGAGACGGTCGCCAGCCTGCCGCTGCACGTCTACGAGCGAACGCCGCGTGGCGGCAAGCGGCTCGCCCGCGAACTGCCGCTCTATCGCCAACTGCACACGCAGCCGAACGGCTGGCAGACGAGTTTTGAGTGGCGAGAGCAGGTCGTCCTCCACCTCGACCTGTGGGGCAATGCGTTCTCCGAACTCAAGGCCGGGAAGATCGAGCCGCTGCACCCGAGCCGCATGAAGAACGAACGGATCGAGAACGGGAGCTTGCGATACAAGTACCGTGAGGCGACCGGGCAGGAGCGGCCCATCGCACAAGATTTGATCCTGCATATCCGCGGGCCGAGTGACGATGGAGTCAACGGCATCAAAATCGTGGAAGAGTGCAAGGATGCCATCGCACTCGCCAGGGCGTGTGAACTGCACGGGGCTCGTTTTTTTGCGGCCGGTGCCCGCCCTGGCTTTGTATTATCGACCGAAGGCCAACTCAACGCCGAGGCTCGTGAGGCTCTGCGGAGCCAGTGGGATCGTCGGCACGGCGGCGTCGGCAACAGTCACAACACGGCGGTCTTGACCGGGGGGCTGCGGCCTTTTGAAATCCCACAGAGCAGCAACAGCGACGCTCAGTTTCTGGAGTTGCGGCTCTACCAGTTGCGCGAGATCGCGAGGCTCTACCGCGTCCCCGGCTATTTGCTTGGCTTGGAGGCTGGCACGCCGCAGGCCGAGATCGAGTTCGTGACGCACACCATCGTCCCGCTGCTGCGCCGCATCGAGACGGCGATGATGCGTGACCTGCTCGGCGACGACGACCGCTACCTCATCGAGTTCGACGTACGCGGCCTTCTTCGTGGCGATGCCGCAAGCCGGTCGTCGTACTACCGAGCGATGTGGGACATCGGCGTCGTGTCGACGAACGATATCCGTGCGAGCGAGAACCTTGATCCCGTCGAAGGTGGCGACGAGCGGTATCGCCCGCTCAACATGGGTGCCCTCGGCGCGCCGCCCTCGGTCGAGGACGTCCTGGCCCAGCAACAGAAGGACAGCGGCATCGACGGGCAGGCGGTCGAAGGCGGCGTGGCCGCTGCGGCTGGAGACGCCCCGGCGGTTCCGACCGAACCCGAGGAGCCGCAGGTCGCCGACGTGTCGCTTAACGGAGCGCAGATCAACGGCCTCATCGCGATCCTGTCGCAGGTTCCGCTTGGCCTCATCACGAAGGAC
>VGYP01000345.1 GCA_016872955.1 Planctomycetota bacterium | reverse complement strand
ATCGTCGATGGGGCCCAAGGCTTCAGCCCGGAGATGGCCCGCCACTTCGAGAATGCCACCCGCCTGTATCACCAAAAACTCCTGCCGGCCCTCGAGGACAAGCACGGCCGTCGCGAGCAGCTCCAGGCACTGCCCTTCCGCGATCCCAAGCGGGTGGCCTTCCGCAACAACGATCGCCTGCTCAAGACCCTGCTGCTGGCCGCGCTCGTGCCTGGCGAAAAGACGCTCAAGGGCCTCACGGCGAGCCGGCTCGCGGCACTCAATCACGGCACGATCAGGTCGCAGATTCCCGGTCAGGAGGCCCAGGAGGTGCTGCGCCGCTGCCGCGAGTGGGCCGGCACGATCGGCGAGATCCGCATCGGGCCTGAACAGGATCCGGAAATCGCGGTCCAACTCTCGGCGGTCGATACCGACTCGATCCTCGATACAGCCAAGGGTTCCGACACCTTTGGCGAACGGGTGCGCCGGGTACGCAGGATCGTCTACGAGCGGGCCGGCATCGAAGGGGAGGATCTTCTCGAACAGACGCTCGCGATCGACTGGAAGAATACGCCCCGCCAGGCGACGGTGCTGTTCAAGAACATTCGCGAACTGCCCGACAGTTCGCTCGACAACACCGACGATGACTGGCGACTGATCCTCGACTACCCGTTCGACGAGCCGGGCCATTCACCGCAGGAAGACCTCGTCAAGCTGACGACCTTCCAGTCTTCGCACCGGGATGGGGCGCGCACGATCTGCTGGGTTCCGTCGTTCCTGGGTGCGAGGGCGATGGAAGAACTGGGGCTGCTCGTGCGGTGTGAGCACGTTCTCGGGCTCAACGTGCCCAACGCGACCCCGGCGATCCGTGAGGAGCGGTTTCGCGAATGCACCCGCCATCTCAATGAGCAGGATCGCCACAGTGCCCGGATCATCCTCGAAAACCAGCAGGCGCAACTAGACGCTCGAGTCAGGGCTCACGTCGCGGCGGCGTACGGGCTGGCGGAAGAACAGGCCGGCTCGCTCTCGACGGCCGACGTGGTCGCCCCAGCCGACCAATTCGTGTCGCTCAAGCCCTCGCTCGGTCTCACCCGGCCTGCAGCGGTGACGTTCCGCGACGCCCTGACCAACCTGCTCGGGCAGGCACTCGCCTTCGAGTATCCGGCGGCGCCCGACTTCGGAGTCGAGCTTCGGCTCGCGACCGTGAAAAAAGTCGGTGATAAGGTGATCGAGTCGCTGGACGAACCCGGCCGCAGGGTCTACGTGGAACCAACGCTCCGGCCGCTCGTCCGGGGAGTCGCCAATCCGCTGAAGCTGGGCACGCTCGGCGAGGATCGCGACCACTTTGTCCTCGGCGACCACTGGGAGACCCATTTCACGCAGAAGATCGCTCATGCGCAGCCCAAAGACCTCACGGTCAGGCTGCTTCGGGAATGGATCGACGAACCGCGCCCCATGGGACTGCCGCCGGAAGCCGCGAATCTCGTGATTCTCGTGTTCGCCAGAATGACGAACCGAACGTTCACGCGTCATGGCGGACCATATCCCTTTGATGTCAATTCGATCGGCACGCTCGCGGAAGACGTCATCCTCCGCGCCGAGAAGCTGCCCTCGGCCGACACCTGGAAGCGGGCGACCGACGTGCTCAAGGCGGCGCTCGGCACCACGCCCACCGAAGCGGTCACCATCCGGGCAGTCGAACGTGCCATCAAGGACGCAAAAACGCGGACTGCCCAGTTTGCAGAGCCGCTTCGAACCTATGACCAACGGCTTGCGGAAGTGCTCGGCCGGCTCAGCGGAGAGCCTGCATCGAGCCAGCGGATGGCGAGCGTCGTTGCGGCGAGACAACTCGTCGATCACGTCTCGACGATGGCCGGTACGGAGCTCATCGAAGCGATCGCGAGACTGCCGCTGCCGACAAGCGCAGAAGCGGTCGGAGTGGCGATCGCCCAATCCCCCCGACTTGGAGCCGCACTGAGTGGAATCACCTGGCCACTCCACGATGCTGCCCGCGGGATCAAGGGTCCACTCGAGTCGACCGCCGCACGAATCATCGGAGCCCTCAAGGTTGCCGTTGAGGCCGATGAGCACGCGGCTTCGCTACGGGATGCGGTCGATGCCTTCAATCGTGACGCAGGCGCGCTCGTGGCGTCTGCCATGCCGTCCGCGCCCGTCGCGCCCGGGCCCGTGACGCTCCCGCAGCCGCCAGTGACGACTCCACCAGTCGTACAGCCCCGACCGGCCCATACCGGCCGACGCATCGTCACACAAGGCAGTCGCGACAATCTCGATCCCGCCGCTGCGCGAGACGTGATCGCCGAGATCGAGCGTCAGGCGACTGCCGCGCGGAAAGTGACCGTCGAAATCAGATGGACCGTCGATGAACCTGCCGGACCGCAGCCATGACCGCCACGGCATCGCCCCCACAATCCGCCGGTCGCGTGGATCCGCTGGTCAGCCGCATCGTGAGCCAGGCGCGGGTGATCTCGCGCAAGCGGGGAGGCAGCCGCTTCATCGGCATCCTCACGCAGACACCAATCGGCAATCCGGTGGACGTCGTCACGGCGAACGGCACATACCTGATTCGCCCCTGCGCGACGCCCTTGGCGGCCCGGATGGCGATCCAGGAGTGTGCTGACTCATCATCGACGGTCGTGATTGTCACGGCGATGGACGCGCAGGCACTCGGAAGCGACGTCACACTGCGGCTCGCCGGACAGCAGCTGTTTCCGCTCGACTCATGGAGGATCGTGCGAGATCGGTTCGATGCGCCGCGCGGAGTCGATCATCGTGTTCGGCAGCATCCCTGCTTGGCCGACTGGCTTGCTGAGTGCGCTGACGGAATCGACCCTCCGAAGGCAACCAACGGCTTCCTCGATGCGGATACCGTCTGGCCGTTCCTGCTCGGCCAGACGTTCCGAACGGGCCTATGATCCGGTCGAATTGCTTGTGTGGTCATGTCGCCCTGAGGCAGCCCGCCAGTGGCGGAGCCTCGAGCAAGACCGTCGAGACGCCATTCGCGGCTGGTTCACCATCAAGGCTGGCCCCGTCGCCCAGGCGATGCTTGGCGCCTTTGACAGGCCCCTCAACGTCGATTTTCTCACACTCGGCCTCGTGCTCGACGTCGTTTATCGCGATGGCCAGCCCGCCGATCTCGCGAGAGCCCAGACCGCCTGCCAGGTGCGTATCGAGGAACGATTTTTCGGCGGCCGGGCACCGCCGGCCGAGACGCTGCGGTCCTGGGGCGAGTTGGCCGTGAGGGCCGTGGAATTGCATCTGCCAGATGAGCGGCGGCGGCAGGAGGTCGTTCGCGATGCCGACGAATTGATCAAGGCCCTCGACGCGATGCCGTTGGCCGCGCTCAGTCGGATTTCCCGC
>VGYP01000344.1 GCA_016872955.1 Planctomycetota bacterium | reverse complement strand
TCGACGGCCAACTGGTTGGCTCGCCGCCCGCGACGGTCACGGATCACACCGCGCGGATGATCGTCAGGCCCGGCCGCCCGACGGCGCGGCTGGCGATCGAGCCGGTCGGTGCAGAACGGGGGCCGCCGCCAACCGCGGCGGGCGGCCCGCTCACCGGCACGGTCATCCCGTCGACAACGCCGCTGGTGCTCGTGCACGGCGACCTGCCGGCCCTGCCCGACGCGTTGCGGTTGGTCGCAGGCGACCGCACGCTGCCCGAGATCGTCCGGCTCGACGCCGCCCCGGTACCACCGCACCTCGTGCCGCGCGACCTCGACGCTTTCGACGCGGCGGTGATCTGCGGCCGATCGGTGCCGGACCTGTCCCCCGAGACGATCGCAGCCCTCGACGGCTGGACTCGGTGCGGCGGTCGGCTCGTCTTCATCGCCGGGGAGTCGGCCGCCGCGGTGGCGGCCGATGGTGGCATCGCGGCCGATTGGCTGCCGGGTCGTGATCCGAGCCTCGTGTCGCTCACCCGCTACGGAGGCCTCGAAGCCTACGCCCGCGCCAGGGGCCTGGCGGGCCGCGCCGGCCGCGGCGGCCTCGTGCCGCGCTTTCGCGGCCCGGTCGCGGGCGCCGTGGAGACGTCGGAAGGGGCGGCCGGGACTCTGCCGCTGGTGGTGCGACGGGGTCATGGCTTCGGCACGATCACCTGGCTGGGACTCGACGTGGATGCTCCCTGGTGTCGATCGTGGCCCGGTTGCGAGCAGCTGCTCGCCGCGCTGCTGGGGGGCCGTCGCGAAGCGGCCGGCGGCCTCGCCGCGCCGGAGGTCGGCCGGCCCGCGGTGCCCGACCTCGCCGGCCAGTTGCGGGTGGCGCTCGACAGGTTCCCGGCGACCGACGCCGTCGCCCGGTCCGGCGGCGTGCCCTTCGAGGTCATCGCGATCCTGGGCGTGCTCTACGTCGTCGCCTTGTTCCCGCTCGACTGGTGGCTGGTGAGCAGCCTGCGGCGGCCGGCGATCGCGTGGGTCAGCCTGCCGCTCTGGGCCTGTGGCTTCACCGCCGCCGCCTGGGCCCTGGGCGGACTGTGGGGGCGAGATGCGCCGCCACGGTGTCACGCCGCCGAAGTGATCGACATCGACGCGGCGGGAGGGCTCGTGCGGGCCGCTACCTGGATCGCCGCCCGCAGTCCGACGAACGCGCTACTCGACCTGGCCGCGGCGGTCGCGCTGCCGACGGCCGACCACTCCGTCGACGTAGCCGTCTCGTGGTTCGCCGACGCGGGGAAGGGCTTCGGTGGCGTCGATGCGGCGGCATCCCACCCCTCGCTCGCCGCGGCCGACTACACCTACGGTGCGTCATTGGCCGACCTGACGGGCGTGCCGATCGCCGCGGGCGCGAGCCGTCTGTTCGAGGCCGAGTGGACCGCCGCCACTCCGCCGGCCGTGGTCGAGAGCACGCTGGCCAGCGACGGCCGCGGCCTGCTCGCGGGCAGCCTTGTCCATCGGCTGCCGTTTCCGCTGACCCGCTGCCGGCTGCTCCACGCCGGCTGGCTCTACGACATCGGCGACCTGGCCGCGGGCCAGCCGTTCGAACCCGCGGCGGGCCGGGGGCCCCGGTCGCTGGCGGCCGAACTGACGCGGCGGCTCACCGAGGGAGACCACGACTGGGCCGAACGGTGGAACCCGACGGCCGTCGACGTGCCTCGGATCCTGGAGATGGCCTGCTTCCACGCTGCGGCCGGGGGGCCGGGCTACACCGGACTCGAGGCCGGCCGCCTCACCCGGCTCGATCTCTCGCCCGTGCTGGGCGTCGACCGGGCGGTACTCGTCGGCCATGCCCCGCCCGACTTCCGTGGCACCGCCTGGACCGTGCGGCTGCGGCACGGCGACGGAGCCACGCTCGACCTCCCGCCCGCCGCTGCCGACGCCGGCAGCCTGGTGAGGATCGTGCTTCCGCTGGCGACTTCACCAGCCACCGCTCCCGAGGAGACGAAGCCATGATCCAGACCGTCGGCCTGACCAAGAAGTACGACGACTTCGTAGCGCTCGACAGCCTCGACCTGAAGCTCGAGCGAGGCGACCTGTTCGGCTTCATCGGCCCCAACGGCGCAGGCAAGACCACCACAATCCGGATCTTGTCGACGCTGCTGGCACCGACCTGGGGTGAGGCCTATGTCTGTGGCTACTCGGTGCACACGCATCCCCGCGAGATTCGGCGGGCGATCGGCTACATGCCCGACGTGTTCGGCGTCTACGACGACATGCGGGTGGGCGAGTACCTGGAGTTCTTCGCCGCCGCCTACCGGATCGCGGGGCCGGAACGACGCCGAGTGGCGGAACACTCGCTGGAACTCGTCGACCTGGGCAGCAAGCGGGACGAACTGGTGACCAGCCTGTCGCGCGGGATGACGCAGCGACTGGGGCTAGCCCGCGTGCTGCTCCACGACCCGGAGGTCTTGCTACTCGATGAGCCCGCCAGTGGCCTCGACCCCCGGGCACGGATCGAGATGCGCAACCTTCTCAAGCAGCTGCAGGGGATGGGCAAGACGATCCTGGTCTCCAGCCACATCCTGCCGGAACTCGCCGACATCTGCAATCGCGTCGGCATCATCGAGTATGGCCGGCTCCTGGCCTGCGGCGGCGTCGGCGAACTCCTGGCGCAGGTCCGTGGCCGCCCCGTGATCAGGGTCCGCGTGGCGGGCCCGCTCGAGTCGGCCGCCGCGGCGGTCGTCGGCCCCGGGGTCGAGGCCGTGGAGTTTCGCGACGGCGAGATTCGGGTCACGCTCACGGCCGCTGGCGATGGCCAGGCCGCGATCGCCGCCCGCCTGGTCGCCGGCGGCCATGCTCTGATCGAGCTGCGGCCCGAGGAGGTCAATCTCGAGACGGCGTTTCTGGAGCTGACGCGGGGCTCGCTCGCCGAGCCGGCCGACGAGTAGACTTCGAGTCGCCACACCGCGGTCGACCGCGGCACTTTCGGCCGAGGAGACCGCACGATGGGGTTCGTCCGATCATGGCTGCCTGGAGCCGCCGCCGCCCTCCTGCTGGTGACCGTTCGGGCCGCCGACCCGGTGGTGGAACCGCTCGCCGCCCCCGCTGCGTCGGCTGAGCGACCAGCGCTCCGCAGCGACGCGGAGGAGCTCGGCTATGCGCTGGGCTACCGGATCGGCCAGCGGATCATCGCCGACCATCGCGCACTCGGCACGCCACTCGACCCGGGAACGCTGGGCAGGGGCCTCGCCGATGCCGTTCGCGATGTCCCGCCCGTGCTCGACGAGGCGGGCTTCCGCCGCGTGCTGGCGGAGTTCGAGAAGCGGATGGAGCAACACGACGACCAACTGGCCGCGAAGATGGCGGAGGCCGCACGAAAGAATCTCGTC
>VGYP01000343.1 GCA_016872955.1 Planctomycetota bacterium | reverse complement strand
TAGAACCACTGCGCGTCGTCGGGCAGGTCGCGGTCGCCGAACCAGTCGCATCGCGCCGGGCCGGCGTCATGGTGGCCGTCGCCGCCCGGCCAGGGGCCCTCGAGCCCGAACTCGTGGCGGTTGGGCAGATGGCCCTCGAGGTCCATCGCGATGGCCGCGTAGCCGCGGGCGTTCCAGGCGGAGACCCAGTCGGGGTAGGCCGTGCCCCCGCCACCGTGCGCGCAGACCACCGCCGGCCAGCCACCCGCGGGCGGCTGGCCGTCCGGCGCCGCGTAGTAGGCGAAGACCTTCGTCGGCCGCCCCTTGGAGTCGGCCCCCTCGTAGAACAAGGCCTTCATGCCGCGGGCCGGACAACGGTCGGTCTCCTCCATGCGCGGCGTCGCGACGAGCGCGGGCAGGTTCCAAGGCAACTCGCGTGGTGGCGGCTCGGTCCGGCCCGGGCTGCCGACGAGGAGCGTGGCGGCGAGGGCCAGTAACGCCACGCCGCTGGCTGACGGAATGGCGGTGGTGGGTCGGCGTCGATTGGTCACGGGACATCCGGCGGGCCGTCCGCGGCTCCGAGTTCGACCAGCGCGTTGGAGGCGGCCCGCTGCTCGGCCTCCTTCTTGTTGCGACCCCAGGCGGGGGCGTAGCGGCGACTGCCGATCTGGGCCGCGACGTGGAAGCTCTTGCTGTGTTCCGGTCCCTCCTCGGCCAGCACCTCGTAGGTGGGAGTCAGACCGAAGTCGCGCTGCGCAACCTGCTGCAGGAGCGACTTGTGGTTGGAGCCGAGTTCACCGGCCACCACCTTGTCGATTTCGGGTCCGAGCAGCCGTTCCACGAAGGGACGCACCGCCTCCATGCCACCGTCGAGGTAAATCGCGGCCACGATCGACTCGAACAGGTCGGAGAGCACCGAGGCGGGCACGGGCCGGTTGACCGCCAGGCCCTTGCCCACGATCAGGAAGTCGGCGAGACCGAGTCGCTCGCTCAGGCGGCTACAGGTCTCGCGGCTCACGAGCACCGACTTGATTCTCGTCAAGTCGCCCTCCAGCGAGGCGGGAAAATCCCGGTACAGCCGCTCGCAGACGAGGAACCCGAGAATCGCGTCGCCCAGGAACTCGAGCCGTTCGTTGGAGGCGAGTCGGTGGCGGGCGCCGGAGGCGTGGGTGACGGCGGCCACGAGCAGGGAGGCATCCCCGAACGCGTGGCCGATCCGCCGCTGGCAGCTGGCGACGTCGATCTCCAGGCCCGGCTGGGCCGCCGACTGCTCGCTGCCCATGACGGGAACACCACCTCCTGAACCCTGGAAACTACGGTGTTTTCCGCAGGACTGTCAACGCGGCGACCCAGGGCGAGCGGCGGCGCGAACCACTGGCGGCCCATGACCGTAGAACCGGAATCGCCGCGGCCGGACACCGTGAGGAGTCCTTCTGGGCGGGCCACCGCCCGGGCGGCCGCGGCGCATACAATCAACTTGCCGGTTGACTAGCCGGGCCGCCGGAAGGAGTCCGTGTTTCCGCGGCCGCCGCGCGTTCATCCTGTCTGGAGAGTCCCCAAGGAGAGGTTGCCATGTCCTGCGTTCACCCATCGGCCTTTCGTGGCCTCGCTGTTCGATCTACCCCGTTCTGCCTGGCCTGCACCGTCGCCCTGGCGGCGGCGGCGGGCCTGCTGCTGGCAGCGCCGCGATCGCGGGCCGAGGATGCCCTGGCATCGACCCAGGCGCTCGTCCACGCCAATGCCCTGTCGACGGCATTTCGCACCGCCGCCGAGATCGCCACGCCGAGCGTCGTCGTGGTCCGCAGCGCGGTGAAGGCCAAGCCGGCCCGCGATCGGCGGCCGGGCGGCCAGCGGGGCAACCCACTCGAGGGAACCCCCTTCGAGCACATGTTTCCGGACGGGTTGCCCGAGGGGCTGGAGTTTAACGGGCCCGAGGGCTGGATGCCCAGACGATCGGGCACCGGCTCCGGCGTGATCGTCGCCGCCGACGGCTTGGTGATCACCAACAACCACGTTGTGGAAGGAGCCGACGAGGTGGTGGTCGAGCTTTCGGACGGTCGGGAGTTCAAGGCCGCGGAGATTAAGACCGATCCCGACAGCGACCTGGCCGTCGTGCGGCTCAAGGATGCCCGCGGCCTGCCGGTGGCCAAACTCGGCGATTCCGACAAGCTCTCGATCGGCGACTGGGTGATCGCGATCGGCAATCCGTTCGACCTTGAGACGACCGTCAGCGCCGGCATCATCAGCGGCAAAGGCCGCGAACTGGGCTCGATTCGTCGCGCCCAGTTCCTGCAGACCGACGCCGCCATCAACCCGGGCAACTCCGGCGGACCGTTGGTCAATCTCTCGGGCGAGGTGATCGGCATCAACACGGCGATCGCCTCCAGCAGTGGTGGCTACCAGGGAATCGGTTTCGCGATCCCGGTCAATCTCGCCAAGTGGGTGACCGGGCAGCTGATCGACAAGGGGGAAGTGGAGCGGGCCTTCATCGGCGTGCAGATGGGGCCGCTCGACCGGCGGATGGCAGAGAAGCTCGGCGTCGGTGATCGGGAAGGCGTGCTCGTCAACGACGTGGTGCCCGATTCGCCGGCGGCCGTCGCGGGCGTGCAGCCGCTCGACGTGATCACGGGCTTCGACGGCAAGCCGATCGACGGGCCGCGGGCACTGCAGGAGGTGGTGGAGCGGTCGGAGCTCGGACGCCCCCACAGTCTGACGGTGCTCCGCGAGGGCAAACCGGTGACCCTCAAGGTGAACGTCAAGCCGCTGCCCGGCGATCTGGCCCAGGATCTGCCGCGGCGGGAGTCGCCGCAGGATGCGAGTGGAGCAACCTTCTACTCCAAGGAGTTCGGCATCGAGGTCCGCGACAAGGCGGCCGTGGCCGAGGACGTCTATCCCGATCACGAGGGCGTGCTCGTCGATCGTGTCGATGCCGACGGCCTGGCGGCGGAGACGGGCATCGGGCCGGGCATGCTCGTCCGCAAGGTCGATCGCACGCCGGTCAAGACGATCGCCGAGTTCGCCGCTGCGATCGAGCGGCAGACGTCGGACGCCGGCGTGATGCTCCAGATCCGCACGCCCAGCGGCAACTCGGTGCGGCTCTTGAAAAAGGACTAGCCGCCGGGGAGTCTCATCGGCGATGGCCACCCTTGGCGTCAACATCGACCACGTCGCCACGCTCCGGCAGGCCCGCCGCACCGTGGAGCCGGATCCGGTCTGGGCCGCTGTGGCGGCCGAGCTAGGAGGTGCCGACCTGATCACGGTCCACCTGAGGGAGGACCGGCGGCACATCCAGGATCGCGACCTCGAGGTGCTCCGCGGCACCGTGCAGGTCAAGCTCAATCTTGAGTGCGCGATCGTGCCGGAGATGGTGGCCATCGCCT
>VGYP01000342.1 GCA_016872955.1 Planctomycetota bacterium | reverse complement strand
GCGGGGCTATCTTGGCCTTACGCTGCGGGGCACGGTCGACGGCTCGGGTGGCGTGCTGGTGATGGCAAGCGAACGCGGAGGGCCAGGCGAGCGGGCGGGAATCCGGGCCGGCGACGTGATCTTCGCTTTCGACGGCGAGGAGGTCGCCACCCCCGCCGGCCTGGTGCTGCTGCTGACGCGGGCCGAGGTGGGTGTGGAGGTGCCGATCGAGGTGCTACGTGACGGCCGCCAGGTTCTGCTGCAGGTGGAAGTCGGTCGCCGGCCGCGGTAACCGCGACTCAGCCGTCCGTCGGCGGCTCCGCCGGTCCGTCGTCGAGCAGTTTCGTGAAGTTGAAGTCGCCTCCACTGAAGCCGCCCAGGGAGAAACCGCCCTCTTCAGCCTGCTTCTCGGCGGCCGGCGTGTTGGTCTTCGCGGCGGTCCGCTCGGTCGGTGTGCCCTGCGGCCTGGCTCCCATCGTCGCCGCCACGTCGTAAAGCCACTCGGGCGACGGAAAGGAATAGGGACGGAACTTCTCCAGGGTGCCGGTCTCCTCGTGGATGAACAGTCCGCGATTCGGGCCGAGTTTGCTGGCCACCGGACTGTCGACCAGCGTGCTCGAGTCCGAACTGCTCATCTGGAAGAGCACTCGCAACTCGAACTCCTTGATCGCCCCACGGTCGAACGTCCGCTGCAGGTTGGTGAGCGAGTCGCACCAGACGATCACATGGATGCCGACCGGCGGGCCGTCACGGAGCACGGTCAGGAAGTTGTCAGCCGGCCCAGCCTTCTTGTCCTCGCCGAAGCCGCCGAAGCCGAAGTCACCATCCGCTTTCCGCAGCTCACGGAATCGGCCTAGGTCGCGCACCACGAGAAACACAGCCTCGCCATCGAGCACCTGCTCGTCGAGCCGCCGCTTCACCTCCGCCGCCAACGCCGCCAGTGAGTCGGCCACGCCGAGACGGCCGGCCAACTCGATCTCGTGCGGCAGGTGATTGGCCATTCGGGAGAGCATGATGTCGGGCTTCTCCTCGGCGATCGCCGGCTCCAGCACCACGAACCGGGCCACGCGGCCCAGGCCGCCACCGGGATGGGGGTCGTGCTCGGCGGCGAGGCTCACGATCGACATCGCCAGCAGGCTGGTGCCGAGATCCTCACGCTGGCCGGCGATCAGCATGTTCGCGCCCCCCTGGCGACGGAAGATCGCTGCCGTGGGATCCTTGATCGCGATCGCGTCGCCCAGCCAGGCCAAGGGCGCGAGCAGTTCCTGGCCCTGGACGGTGCCCTTCTCCAACATCTCCCCAAGCAGCGGGTTGAGGGCCGGGTCGGCCGCCTGATTGCCGTCGAAGACGATCCGTTCGAGGTGCGGGATGTCGGTCCGCCGGTCGGCCATCTTCCGCAGGTCGCCCAGGTACTGCTCCCGCTGCTCGTCGGTCAGGAACACGACCTGGAACGGATTGTTGCCCTCGACCATGCCGTTGGCGTCGTTGTAGATCGCCTCACCGGGCCTGGTCAGCAGCCGCGCGGCGGTGTTGTCGTCACTCAGGATGAGGCTCGAGTCGGCCTCGTTGCACTGCAACGCGATCCGCACGGCCATTTGTCCCATCGTGGCCCGCGGCAGGCTGTACGAGCCGCCGAGCGTCTGCGAGCCGAGCAGCACGTGGATGCCGAAGGCTCGCCCCTGACGGACAAGTCGGTCGAGAATCAGGGCGGCGTCCTGGGCGATCTTGTCGTCTTCGACGAAAATTTCCTGGAACTCGTCGATCAACAGCAAGATTCTCGGCATGGAATCGGCGTGCCCCGTCTGCCGGAAGCCGGCCACGTTCTGCACCGACAAGTCGCGAAACAGGTCGCCACGCCGCTTCAGTTCGCGATCGAGCTGCTCCATCACCGAGAGACCGAACTCACGCTCACTCTCGATGGCGATCACGCGGGCGTGCGGCAGCGCGTAGTGGTCGTAGAGCTTGAACTCGACGCCCTTCTTGAAGTCGATCAGGTAGAACTGGATTTCGTTGGGACTGTATTGCAACGCCAGGCTGGTGATCATGGCGTGCATCAGCGTCGACTTGCCGGAGCCCGTCTTGCCGGCGATCAGCACGTGCTGGCTGGTGCCCTTGCCGAGCTTCAGGAACTGTAGCTTCTTGGCCCCGGCCGGCCCCAGCGGCGCGAGCACCTCCTCGGCCGTGCTGCCGTACCACCAGTCATCGTGCTTGGGCGCCACGCGGTCGAACGGCACGATCACCCGCTTGGCCGCCTTGGCCGCCCGGCCCACACGCTGGATGATCTTCGTGAACACGTCGTCGGGTGGGGCGCTCTCGACGGTCAGCGGCCAGGGCGAGAACTCCGGGTCGGCCCAAGTGAACGTGCCATCGGCGACGGTCAGGACCGTGGCGTGCTGTTGCAGTTCGGCCAGGCTGAAGCCGGCCGGCATCTGCTGCGTGGGATCGACCGTGAGGATCACGTACACACCGCACCGGGCCCCCGACGAGGCGATGCTCGCCAGCCGCCGAGCGCTGGTCTCGGTGAAGTTCGCTGGAAAGTTGGCAACGACCACGAACCGGTATGGCTCCGGCACCTCGGCGTCGGCGTTGTAGGCGCCGATCGACTCGTACTCGTTGCGGAGGTATTTCTGGATCACCACTTCCATCTGCTCGGTGATGTCTGCCAACTTCTGTTCGATGAGCTGCGGTTCGGTCCAGATCCGGCTCGTGACCAAGAGTTCGTCGTGGTCGGCCAGATGCATGAATCCCGCGAACTGCTTGCCCAGCCCGAGAGGATCGATGATCGTGAAGCGGCTCTGGCCTGCCGGAATGCCGGTGGCGATCCGGAGCATCACCGCCTGGATCATCGCGGACGACAGCTCCCGCTGCTCCGGGGTCGTCCGGATCACCAGCGAGGCGGCCACGGGCCAGGGCACCGTCGCCGGCTGCGGCCACGACACCGGCCCGAAGCCGTTAAGGTCGTCGATGCTCGACACCCCCCCCGGCACCTTCTCGAGCGAGAGATCGAGGCGGCCGAAACGCAGGCCCGGCGGCGGGTCCTTCGGCAGGGGAGCACTCTCCTCGGCGAGTTCGTGCCAGGGACGGAAGGCGGCCGCATCCAACCGCAGGGCCTCGTCGTAGACCGCCGCCGTCGCCTTTCGAGCCTCGCGCCAGCGGGACGTCATGGCTGCCCAACGCTCGTCGCGGCGGGCGTTGGCGGCCGCCAGCCGGTCGTCTCGCTGCCGTTCGAGCCGGACGACGTCCTCGACCAGCGCCGTCTCCAGGGCGGTGATCTTGGGAGGGTATTTCCGGTCCGCTTGCTCCTTGTGACCGGCGACCTTGGCGGCGAGCAACTCGCAGCCCTCCTTGTGCTTGGCCGCGAGTTCGGTGAGCTTTGAAACACGGCTGGC
>VGYP01000341.1 GCA_016872955.1 Planctomycetota bacterium | reverse complement strand
CATACCTCTGCCAAAGCAAGATGAGCAAGAAGAGATTGCGGCCCTGCTCGACGCCATTGACCGCAAGCTGAATGCGTATCGCCGCAAGGCGGCAGCGATCGAACGCCTTTTCAAGGCGTTACTGCGCGATCTGTTCGCCGGCAGGATGTGCGTGCGTGACCTTGATCCTGCGGCCGCGTCAGCGGCAGCGATTCCTGCTGAGGGGGCTTTATGAGCACCGTCGCAATTAGCGAGGCCGGCACCGTCCAGTTTCCGATGGTCAAGCATTCGGCTGAGATCGGCTGGAAACCCATTAGGCCGGAGGATGCGGTCGGGAAACGCGGCGGTGAATCCGGCAAGTTCTTCCGAGACATCCTCGAAGCGAAGCTCGCCGAGTTCAATCCATGGCTGTCGGACTCAGCTGTGACGTCAATCGTCGAAACCTTCGACGCTTTGCCGGCCACGATGGAAGGCAATCGCGACGTTCTCGCGTGGCTCCGTGGAGAGCGGCAATGGTACGACGATTCCGAGAAGCGACACCGGCCCGTCGCGCTGATCGACTACGAGAACGTGGCCGACAACGACCTGCACGTCACGTGGGAATGGAGAATCAAGCCGCCGGCACGAAAAGGAAACCGGGCCGACGTGATGTTTGTCGTCAATGGAATCCCCGTGGCGATCATCGAGCACAAGAATCCTCAGAGCGGCGACGCCATCGAGCGGGGTATCAAGCAGCTACGGCGGTATCAGGAGGAGACGCCAGAACTGATCGCCTCGCCCCAGTTGTTCAACGTTACGCACCTGCTCGACTACTGGTACGGCGTGACATGGAACGCCAATCGGCGGG
Organism: Planctomycetota bacterium; assembly: GCA_016872955.1. Lineage (GTDB taxonomy): Bacteria > Planctomycetota > Planctomycetia > Pirellulales > UBA1268 > QWPN01. The sequence goes on along the minus strand of VGYP01000341.1, from coordinate 2,545 downwards.
ATATGGCGCGGTGGAAGGAGGGGCCAGAGGAGACCTACAAGTTCGCAGTGCAGAGCTTCTTCGAGCCCACCGAGTTCCTGAGAACGCTCCAGCAATGGATTCTGTTCTACGTGCAGGACGGCGAGACGCGAAAGTCGATCCTCCGACAGCACCAGCGAAGGGCGATCAAGGCGATCGTCGAGCGGTGCGCGGACCCGAAGAAGACCCGTGGCCTCGTCTGGCACACGCAGGGGTCGGGCAAGACGTTCACGCTGCTGACCGCGGCGCGGCTGATCCTCGAGGACAAGGCCCGGTTTAACAACGCCACGGTGATGCTAGTAGTTGACCGGACGGAATTGGAGGGCCAGCTCAAGGGATGGGTGGAGCGTCTGCTCGGCGAAATGCAGAAGCAGGACATCCCTGTGGCCAGGGCGGACACGAAGGCGCAGCTGCAGGAGTTGCTGGATCGGGACTTCCGTGGGCTCATCATCTCGATGATCCACAAGTTCGAGGCGATCCGGAAGGACAGCTGCACGCGGTCGAATGTCTTCGTTTTTATTGACGAGGCTCACCGTTCGGTGGCAAAGGACCTCGGCAGCTATCTCATGGCGGCGACGCCGAACGCCACGATCATCGGATTCACGGGCACGCCAATCGCGAATAACTCGCAGGGTGAAGGCACGTTCAAGATCTTCGGCACGCAGGACGAGCTCGGCTACCTCGACAAGTATTCGATCGCAGAAAGCATCGCCGATGAAACCACGCTGCCCATCAAGCACGTGATGGCCCCCAGCGAGATGGCGGTGCCGGCCGAGCAGCTCGATCAGCAGTTCTTCGCGCTCGCGGAGCTGGAGGGCGTGACCGACATCGAGGAGCTCAACAAGGTGCTCGATCGGTCGGTCGGCCTGTGGACGTTTCTGTCTGCTGATGACCGAATCGAGAAGACGGCGAAGTTCATCGCGGACCACTTCCGCGAAAATGTGTTGCCGCTTCACTACAAGGCGTTCGTCGTCGCCGTGAACCGCGAGGCCTGCGCGAAGTACAAGAAGGCCCTCGATAAGCACCTGCCAGCAGACTGGTCCGCTCCTGTCTACACGCAGAACTCAAACGACGTCGTGGATCGGCCGCTCGTGGCTGACCTCCAGCTCAGCGACGATGAGGAGGAAACCGTCCGTAAGCAGTTCAAGAAAGCGGACGAAGGGCCGAAGATTCTGATCGTCACTGACAAGCTGCTCACCGGCTACGACGCGCCGCCGCTGTATTGCATGTATCTCGACAAACCGATGCGGGATCATGTGTTGCTGCAGGCGATTGCTCGCGTAAACAGGCCGTACGTCGATTCCGAAGGCGTGCAGAAGCGAGTCGGGCTGGTGGTGGACTTCGTGGGCGTGCTCCGCGATTTGAAGAAGGCTCTGCAGTTCGACTCGCAGGACGTGGGCGGCGTCATCGAAGACATTGACGTACTGCAGAACGACTTCCTGCAGCGGATCGGTGATGCCGAGCGCGACTACCTGCGGGTGGAGAGCGGTGGCGGTGCAGACGAAAAGCTGGAGCAGGTCGTGTATGGCCGATTCCTCGACCCGGAGGCGAGGAAGAAGTTTTTCGAGGACTACAAGGCGATCGAAAGCCTGTGGGAGATCCTGTCGCCGTCGGCCGCGCTCCGCGACCACATCCCGACGTACAAGCGGCTGGCGCAACTCTATGCCGCCGTCCGGAACGCCTACGCAGCCCGGGTCGGGTTCTTGGCCGACTTGGCCTACAAGACCCGAGAGCTCGTTCAGCAAAGTGCTGAGCAGCACGGGCTCGGCCGGCTGACCAAGAGCATCACCTTCGATGTCAAGACACTCGCATCTCTCCGAGACGAGGAGGGGCCGGAAGAGGGCAAGGTCTACAACCTTGTCCGTGGGCTCCAGAAGGAGATCGACGACGATCCGGCCGCCGCCCCGGTGCTCCAGCCGCTGAAGGATCGCGCCGAGCGCATCCTGAAGGACATGGAGGATCGGACGACGTCGGGACTGGCGGCGATGGATCAGCTGGCGGCGCTGGCCCGCGAGAAGGATGCGGCCATGAGGGCCGCTCGGGAAAGCGGCCTGCCTGCCGGGCCATTCAGCGTCGCGTGGTTGCTCCGCGAAGATCCTGCCGTGCGGGCTGCCAGCATCGACCCGAATGTCGTCGCGGCGAAGGCTGCCGAGCTGATGGCCCGTTACCCCAACGCCCGCGACAACTCTGAGGAGAAGCGGCTGGTGCGGGCGGGCCTGTATCCGCCGCTCATGAAGCTCCCGGCTGCCGAGCGGGCTCGCGTGGTCGACCTCGCGGTCAAGCTCCTCGTCCCGGAGGAAGCATGAAGACGGGGCTGGTGCCAACACAGGCCCTGCGTCGCCGAGCTCAGGCGTGGGCGGTTCGTATGCGGGTGAAGCCCCGCGTCATCCGCGTGCAGGAAATGCGCCGGAAGTGGGGCTCATGCTCGTCGGGCGGTACGGTGACGCTCGCCCTCGACCTCGCCGCAGAAAAGCCGGGTTTTCAGGACTTCGTCATCGTCCACGAACTGCTGCACCTGCGGGTGCCG
>VGYP01000340.1 GCA_016872955.1 Planctomycetota bacterium | reverse complement strand
GGCGGGGCCGTCCCCTTGCCCAGGTCGCCGGCCTTGCCGGGCCGGCAAGGCGTCAGGCCGGTTCGAAGATGCCGATGCTCGCCGTCAGACCGTGTAGAAACGTGCGGTTTCCGATCGGGCCGATCTCACCGTGCGCGAAAAAGCCCGCCACGGGCAGCGGTCCGAGACATTCCTGCACGGCGTTGGCGTCGTGGTTCGGCTCGGCGAACAGCCGCGAGCCCCGACCGTTGCAGGTGAAGACCAACGCACCGACCGGTGGTTTGCCCGGCGAGACGGTGGCCAGCAGTTCCCGCAGATCCTCGCCGGCGGTGGCCGCGTCCCGGACGTGGAACTGCACGGTTTGGCCGGTCCGCACGAGGTCGCCAACGGCGATCACGCCGGAGTCGGGGTCGGCTCCGACGACGTTGCGGACCAGAAAGTCGCCACGTCGGAACGTGTCGTGATATTCACTGGCGGCCCGGCCGACATGCAGGGACGAGCGGACCAGTTCCCGCTCGTCGTCCGACAACACGCCGTACATATCGCGGAGTCGGTCGAGGGCCGGCCTGCCGCCGAGTTCAACGATCAGGTTGTCCTGGGATTTCGTGACCACCATCGGCCGGCCGATGGGTCGGCATCCCTGCGAAACCACGGGCCGCAGTCGGATGCTGCCGCCGACCACCACGCCCACCGCGCCGGAGTCGAACGTGCGCGGGCCGAGTGCGAGGGTATTGCCGCGGGGCTTCTGCCCACCGCTGGCCATGCCTCCGACCGTGGGTACACCCGGGTGATCCTCCTGCAGATGCGTTAGGAAGGCGTCGACCGGAAACGAAAACGGGTCGGCCACGAGCAGCACCGCGGCATGGTCGGGCCAGGGATCGGCCGAGGGCCAGCCGGAGAACATGCCGCCATCGGGTGTGGCCTGGTAGTCGAGGGCCAGGGGTTCGATCCGGGCCCCGGGGAGACGGGCGAGCCAGACCGCCACGGCCGGGCCGGACTCGTATTCGCGACCGCCCGCCAGCACGCCTTCCGCCGTGGCCCCGATCGTATGGCGGGCCGGCACGACATCGGCGAGCAGTTCGAACACGGGTCGAATCCGCGGACCATGAGCCGCCGACACGAACACCACGCCGAGGTCGGCCGTCTCGGCACCCATTTCCGCCACGGCGGCGGCCACGGCCTCCTCCAAGGCCTGCTCCAGGCGTGTCGCCGTCGACGCACCGCACCCGCATCGCTCGTCGCCCGCTGCCCGCGTCGTCACGTCACAATCTCGGCGAAGGATGTGACCAACTCGTGTTCGTAGAGGCCGTCGGCCTGGCGGTTGCCTGGCCGCACCGCCAGGGCCGTGGCCATCCCCGCCGCACGGGCTGCATCCAGTTCGGCGTTGACGTCGCTCACGAACAGCACACGCCGCGGATCGAGCCCCATGTCGGCCGCGATCCGCCCGTAACTCGCCGGTTCGCGCTTCGGGCCCGTGGTCGTGTCGTAGTGCCCGCGGAGACAGGCCGTCAGGTCGCCGGCGGCGGTGTGGGCGAAGAAGAGCTTCTGCGCGTCGATCGAGCCCGACGAGTAGATGCGGACGTCCAGGCCGGCATCGGCCCAGCGGGCCAACGCCGGCGGCACGTCCTCGAAGACATGGGCGACGATCTCACCCGACTCGAAGCCCCGCCGCCAGATCATGCCCTGCAGGGTCTTGAGCGCCGTCTCCTTGACGTCGCGATTCATCAGGTCGATCGCGACCAGGGCGACCCGCGCCGGATCCGCCGCGATCTCGTCGGCCGTCAGCGACCCGCCCGCCGCCGCGACCCGGGCCGCGAGTTTCCGCACCTCCGGATCGCCCGCATGCTCGGCCAGGAAGCCGGCCACGTGCCGCTTGGCATGCTCGAAGAGCACGTCGTAGACGAACGCGATCGAGGACGTCGTTCCCTCGACGTCGAGCAGGATGCCAGCGCCGCCGAACACGATCACGAGCGGGAACCCGCCCTTCCCGGAGCCTGCCCTGCGGCAGCCTCCCCCGGCAGCCAGGCTGGGCCGAGGCAGAGCGGCTCGTAGCCGGCATGCACGCCGGCGTCGATGTAGTGCGGGGTCCAGCCGGTCGTGTCCTGGAACAGGCGGATCGCCCGAATCCGTCGGTCGCCGCAGAGGTCGAACCAGTGCCGTGTGCCGAGCGGCACGCTGATCAGGTCTCCGGCGTGGACTTCGATTCCGAACACGGGCCGGTCGATCGGGTTGATATGAAACACGCCCCGCCCTTGCAGGATGAACCGCACCTCGTCCTCGGTGTGCGTGTGCTCCTGGTTGAACTTCTGGAGCATCGCGTCGAGCCCCGGCGTGTCGGGGTAGACATCGATCACGTCGGCGGCCACGAATCCGCCACGCGCCTTGAGCTGCTCGATTTCCGGCCCGTAGGCCGCCAGGATCTCGGCCGCCGGCGCGGCGGGGTCGACCCGGTCCTCCAGCGGCCAGATCTCGTAGTGCAGCCCGTGGTCATTGAGAAATCGGCCGATCTCGATGGGGTCGGTGATGCGGCGGGTCTCGGCGGGAACGGTCACGATGGCCATGGGGCGCCTCCCTCGGGAAAACGTGCGGAATGCAAACGGTCAGAATCCAGGTCGTCTCTAGCGACGTGAGGCCGCGGCGGGCAGCGTCCGCGACCGGGCCACGCACTCGAACAAGAACTCGAAGATCTCGATGTGGCGGCGGGCCTCGGGCAGGTCGCGGCCCCAGGTGTAGAGACCATGGCCGGCGATCAGGAAGCCGTGCAGCGGCGGGCGGCCTGGGGCCGTGAAGTCGAGCCCCGCGAACCGACCGCGGATGCGGCCCGACAGTTCCCGCATGTCCTGGGTGTTGGCGAAGATCGGCACGTCCTCGTGGGTGTCGTGGGTCGCGATGCTCTCGAGCCCCTTGAGCATCTCGTAGCCGGCGATCCGCATGTCGCCGACGGCGGCCCCGGTCGGAAGCTCGGCGGCGGAGAGGATCGTGGCCCAGGGGGAGTGGGTGTGCAGCACAGCCCCGACCGACGGCACGAGTTCGGCGATCGTGCAGTGCAGCAGCGTTTCCGCGGAACTGCGGCGATCAGAGCCGTCGATCACTTGGCCCTGGGCATCGACCCGCACGAAGTCGTCGCGGGAGAGGGCCGACTTGTCCTTCCCACTGGCCGTCACGACGAGCTCCAGGGGGTCGCGCGAGGCGACCACGCTATAGTTGCTGCTCGTACCCAGCGACCAGCCGCGGCCGTGAAACTCCCGGCCGACGGCCCGCAGCTGATCGACGGCGTCGGCGGTCTGCGGCGAAGGGGCAAGGGGGCACATGGCTTGGAATCTACGCAACCCCGGGCCGCGGCCGCAATGACCGTCAGAGGTACGGGGAGAACAGTCTGGCGATGCCGTCGCGG
>VGYP01000339.1 GCA_016872955.1 Planctomycetota bacterium | reverse complement strand
GTCCATCCCCTGCGGGCCGAGAGCGTAGCCTGGATCACCGAGCGCAAGGACGTGCTCAGCGGCGTGTTTCTGGCGACCACGTTGCTGGCCTATGCCGCCTACGTCGACAGGCCGCGGTCGCGGTGGCGGTATGGGCTGGTCGTCGTCAGCTTCACCGCGGGCCTGCTCAGCAAGAGCATGCTCGTGACCCTGCCGCTGGGGTTGCTGGTGCTCGACTGGTGGCCGCTGGGGCGCGTGGCCGGACACGGTGCCCCGGGACCGCGGGAGGCCCGCCCCCTCGGAGCGATCGTGCTCGAAAAAATCCCCCTGCTCGCGATGGCCGTCGCCTCGGGCCTGATCACGGTACTGTCCGTCGGAGACGTTGTGCGGCCGATCGACACGCTGCCCTTCGCGACGCGGGCCGTGTCGAGCGTGGTGGCCTACGCCTCCTACGTGATCCAGCTCTTCTGGCCGGTCGGCCTAGCGCCCCACTACCCCTATTCGTCCACCGGGCCGACGGTCTGGCAGATGGTGGCATCGGCCCTGTTCGTGGCCGCGTTGTCCGCTGCAGCCTGGGGGCTCCGCCACCGCTGGCCCGCCTTCGCCACGGGCTGGGCCTGGTATCTGATCACCCTACTGCCGGTGGTGGGGTTCATACCCAGTGGCGTGCAGTTGATCGCCGACCGCTACACGTACGTCTCGCAGATCTGGCTGGTTGTGGCCGTCGTCTGGGCGGTGGCCGAGCTGCTCACGCGACTGGGCTGGTCGTCGACCGCGACCGCCGGCCTGGCCGCCGCGGGCCTGATGGGGCTCACCTGGGCCGGCTGGGTCCAGACCGGAATCTGGCGCGACAGCGAGACGCTCTGGCGATACACCCTCGCGGTGACGAAGGACAATGCCTATGCCCACGCCAACCTCGGCAGCGTGCTGTCGCGGAAGGGGGAGCCGGTGGAGGCGGCCGAACACAATCGCCGGGCTCTCGAGTTGGAGAGCGACAACCTCATTGCCCTGTCGAATCTGGCGACGTTGCTGGTGGAACGCGGCGGCGTGCAGGAGGCGATCGATCTCTACGAGCGATCGGTGAAGATCAACCCGAAGTTCGCCTTCGGCTGGTTCAACCTGGGCAACGCCCTGCAAAAGGTCGGCCGGATGGCCGAGGCGGAGTCGGCGTGGAAGCGGTCGGTGGAGCTCAATCCCGAGACCGGCGCCGGCTGGAGCAATCTCGCCGCCCTGGCCCTCGATCGGGAGCAGTGGGAGGAGGCGATCGTCCTGGCCGGTAAAGCTGAGGCGGCCCATGGCGGCGCCATGGCGTCGGTGACGCTGGGGCGGGCACTCGAGCGGGCCGCCCGCGTCGAGGAGGCGACCGCGGCCTACCGGCGGGCCGTGGCGGCTGAACCGAGGTCGACCATCGCGCTTAACAACCTCGGCAGCACGCTCGAGCGGACGGGCCGGCTCGACGAGGCCGCGGCCACGTTTCGCCGGGGACTGGCGATCGAGCCCGGCTCGCCGATCCTGGCCTACAACCTTGCCGCCGTGCTCGAACGCCAGACGGCGTGGGCCGATGCGGCCGCGCTCTTCCGTCAGGCGGAGGAACGGTTTCGCGCGACGGGCAACGCCGACATGGCCCGCGCGGCCGCCGACCGGGCCGCCACGCTGGCCGCGCCCTGATCCACGGCACGATCCACGCTGTGGGAGACGTCGCCATGCGGGGGCGGGATCCCGTCGCCCGCCTGCTCAGCCGCTGGCACCGGCCATCCGCTCGAACTCGTGGACGAACAGCCCGCTGCGGAGTTTGGGTTCGAACCAGGTGCTCTTGGGAGGCATAATCTCGCCGGCGTCGGCCACGGCGAGCAACTCGTCCGGGCTCGTGGCGTGCATCGAGAAGGCGACGCCCTCTGCTCCAGCCCGCCGTTCCAGCTCGGCCGTGCCGCGAATGCCTCCCACGAACTCGATTCGCCCGTCGCTGCGCGGGTCGCTGATGCCCAGCAGCGGCGCCAGCACGCGGTCCTGGAGCAGGGAGACGTCGAGGTTCGCGATCGGGTCGGAGCGGTCGATCGAGGCGGGCGGAAAGGTGAGCGACCACCAGCCGCCGTCCACGAATACGAGCACCTCGCCGCGGGCGGCGGGGATACCGGCCTGCGCCGGCCGCATGTTACCGACGGTCCGTAGCCGGTCGAGAAAGTCCGTGGCCGTCATGCCGGCGAGGTCTCGGACGACGCGGTTGTAGGGCAGGATCCGCAGTTGGTCGTGGGGAAAAACAACGGCCAGGAAGCGGCCGTATTCGGCGGCGTGCGAAGGCTTTGGATCCACGGCGGCCGAGGCCTGTGCGGCCCGGGCGGCCCCGGCCGAACGGTGGTGCCCGTCGGCGATGTAGAGCAGGTCGAGACCGCGGCAGGCGGCGACGTAGCCGGCCGGATCGGTGATTCTCCAGCCGACGTGCCGCACGCCGTCGGGGGCGACGAAATCGAACACGGGTGTGGTCGCCGTGTCGGCCCCCATCCGGGCGGCGAGCGTGCCTTCGCCGGGCACGAGCCCCGGCCGGTCGCGAAAGCAGAGAAATACCGGTTCGGCGTGGCAGGCCGTCGCCAGCAGGTGCCGGGTGCGATCGTCCTCCTTGTCGGGGCGGGTCTTCTCGTGCTTGCGAATCTCTCCCGTCTCGTACTGCGCGGTCTCGACGCAGCAGACGATGCCGGTCTGAGCGCGGCCTTCGCGGACCTGCCGATAGAGATAGAGGCCGGGGAAAGCGTCACGGACGAGCGATCCCGCCGCGATCATGCCGTGGAGGTTGCGGTCGGCCTGCGCGTAGACTTCGGCCGCGTGACAGTCGCTGTCGGCGGGCAGGTCGATCTCGGAGCGGACGACGTGCAGGAAGGACCGTGGTTTGCCGGTCGCCCGCTCGACGGCCTCCTCCGTCGAGATCACGTCGTAGGGGTCGCTGGCGACCTCGGATGCGAACGACGCGGGCGGGCGGAGGGCGGCGAAGGGATGGATGCGGATCATCGGGCGGCGGTGCTCCGGAGACGGCTGGCGGGAGCCGAAAGATAGCGAAGCCCGCCGTGAACGGGCAATCATGAGCGGCGTTGCCGCTACCTAGCTGTCCCGCGGTACCTGCTGCGGAGATCTGACGGACCGACTGCGGCCGGTTGCCTCGGGCCATGAGCATTCCGAGGAACTGCCCGCAGGAGGCGGCTGAACGACGAGGTCGCCGTCTCGGCAGGCACGGTCGGCCGGGCAGGGCGTCGCGATCGGCCGGCGGAGGCCGATGGCGACTGACCGGAGTGGGTGTCGCATGTTCGCGAACGCGGCATGCACGATCATGGGCCGCGGAGCCACCGTGTTCCGCAGCCGTCGAACGTGCGTGGCCCACACGCTCCTGTTCACCGCCGCGCTGGTCGT
>VGYP01000338.1 GCA_016872955.1 Planctomycetota bacterium | reverse complement strand
ACCGACTGGGGCGAGCTCGTCCAGGTCCACGACGACCGCGACGTCTTCCAGGCGTCGCCCGACGAGCTGCCCGTGATCGACATCCGCAGCCTCTAACCGGTGCCGGACGCGCGGCATCGAAGCTTGGGCGCGGCGGACTGGGAGACGGTCTGCGCCGAGGCGAGAAAATCGCCATCGCAGCAGGGCGTGAGCGGCGTTTCGGCGTTAGGGAAACCGCTTCCGGACGCCAAGGCCGTTCCCCCCGAGGCTCATGAGTCGCTCATCAGCTCGAAAACCGTTGCGGACGTGCCATTGACCGGGCTATCCTTTGCGGTTGTTTCCGTTTCAAAGAATTGGGAAGGTGCTTGACAATGGAGGGGGGGGTAGCCTGTTTTCTTTGGGGGACGGCCGCGGAGTCTTGGACGCACTCCAACTGCACTTTCCTTTTCTTGAATCTTTAGGAAGAGCCAATGATTACGAAGATCAGAAAACTGAGCGTCGCAGCATCTCTTGCGTGTATCTTCTCCCTCGCTTCGCTCCAAGCCGCGTCCGCGGTGGACATTCCCAATGTCCGGGTCACGGACGTCAGCAGCCAATTCGGCACCACCGAGCGCGTTTCCGCGAATGCGGTCAATGGCTCGGGGCTTTCCGGCGGACTCCACGATCAGGATCCCAGAAATACCTGGCTCATGAACGGTCAGATTAATGGCGAAATCACATTCCAGTTGCCGCAGAACTACGCGGTGGACAATATCCGCGTCTGGAATTACAGCGAAGGATTGGGCGAACGTGGGGCCAAGAATGTCACCATCTCCACGTCAACGTCCGATTCGGGCGCTTTCACCTCGCTCGGCAACTTTGTGTTCCCCCTGGAAAGTGGCGATTCCACTCCCGGGTTCTCTGTTCCAGGCTGGACATCGCAGGCAAACGTCCGCCGCATTAAGTTCGAGATGGCGGGGGGACAAAATGTGGCGAACTATGGAGATGGTTTTGCCACCGGACTTAACGAAGTTCGTTTTCAAACCAACAGCGCCATCCCGACTGCGCCGACCCCCAACAATCTGATCAACGGTGTCTCGGTACAGGCGGTGTCGAGTCAGATGACCAGTCCCCCTCGCCTGGCAGCCAATACGGTTGACGGCAGCGGCCTGAGCGGCGTGTTCCCGAACCAGGTGCATATCAACGCTGGCGATCCCAGCCTAGGGTGGATGAATGACTTCGGTAACTTTGGCCAGCAAGCGACGATTACGTACAATCTGGGAGCCCTTAAGAACCTGGGCGGGATCAAGATCTGGGGCTTGATGTTTGGGACCGACGATTATCACATGGCGACGCAACTCAATGTTGAAGTCTCGGCAGACAACAACACCTACTCAAATCTGGGCGATTTTACGTTGACCGGCCGGAACCCCGCGGTTTTCGGAGCGACAACGTATCCTGGCAACTTTCTCGACCTGAGCACCGCCACGAATCTGAGCCTGCTCAATGACATTCAATACGTCAGGCTCAAGGCCCTCAGCGCGCAAGCAGACCGTCCGAACGGTGATACGCTGATCACGACTCAGGGCGGCGGCAACGTGGCCGTGGGCTTCGGCGAGGTCCAGTTCTTTGATGCCGTCGTCGTCCCCGAGCCGAGCACCGCAGCGTTGGCGGTCCTGGGCGTGGTGGGCCTGACCATGCTGGGCGGCCGACGCCGGCGTCGCGCGTAACCGCGGCGTAGCAAGTCGCCAAACCAGGCCGTCGAATCGCCAGGATGCGTTCGACGGCCTTTTTCTATCCAAGGCCACCCCGAGGCTCATGAGTCGCTCATCAGGCCGAAAACCGTTGCGGACGTGCCATTGACCAGGCGATCCTTACCTGGAACTACTCGCGGAGGCCGACCGGCGCGGCCGCGTCCGTGGCTACGATGCGCCGTCGCTCGAGCAGACACTGGCGATCCTGCGGGCGCTCGAGCGCGAGGCGGAGGGGCACGCCGAGGATGGCGTTCCCGGGGTGCCCCGTGACGGCGGCCCGGCTGCTGGTCGTGGCGATCGATCTGCCAGCAGAGGAGCGCGGGCGGCTGGTGGGGCTCGTGGCTCCGGCCGTGGGCGTGCGGCCCGTCCGCCCCGGCGGTGCGGTGCACGAGCCGGTTCACGTGCTGCCGCTGGTCGGCTGGGCCCGGGCACTATCATGGGGCGATCGCAGCGATCGTGGCCGAGCCTTCCATGACCACCGACCCACGAGCCGACGTCGTCTCCGGGCAATACCGGAAGTGGGTCTATCCCGAGCCGATCGTCGATCTGCCCGGCTGGCTGGCCGGCAACTGGCAGTGGTTCGACCCGTCCCACGCCCATCGGATGTTCTGGCCTGACCGGGATTATCGGGCCGACATGGAGATCCTCATCGCCGGCTGCGGCACGAACCAGGCGGCCGTGTTCGCCCACACGAACCCCGCCGCGCGGGTCGTGGCGATCGACGTCAGCGGCCCGTCGCTCGACCACCACCGGTTCCTCAAGGACAGGCACGGCCTGGCGAACCTGGAACTGCACCTGCTGCCGATCGAGGAGGTCGGCACGCTCGGCCGTGACTTCGACCTCGTCGTCTCGACCGGCGTGCTGCACCACATGGCCTCCCCCGAGGCCGGCCTGCGGGCGCTCGCCGCGTGCCTGCGGCCCGACGGCGTGGCCGCGATCATGCTCTACGCCCGCTCCGGCCGGATCGGCGTCGAGATCATGCAGGCGATCTTCCGGGAGATCGGCCTGGAGCAGGACGAGGCCTCGCTGTTCACGGTCAAGGAGGCGATCGCGCTGTTGCCCGCCGACCACCCGGTGCGGAGCTATCTCTCGTTCGCGCCCGACCTGCGATTCGACGCCGGGCTCGTCGACACGTTCCTGCACGGCCGCGACCGCAGCTACACGGTGGACGACTGCCTCGACCTCGTCGCCGCGGCGGGGCTCGTCTTCCAGGGCTGGTTCCTGAAGTCGCCCTACGAGCCCCCCGCGCCCCCGGGCGGCGGGTTCTATTCGGCCGTGGCGTCGCTTCCCGACCGACGTCGCTGGGGGGTGATGGAGCGGATCAACACCCGCAACGCCTGCCACTTCTTCACGGCCTGCCGTGCCGACCGGCCGCCGGCGACCTACGTGGTCGACATGGCGTCCCCCGCGCTGCTCGATGCCGTGCCCCACTTCCGCCACCGCTGCGGCCTCGAGGGGGGCACCGTCTTTCGTCCCGACTGGCGGCTGGCGCTCGATCCCGCCCCGGCGGCCCTCGTGCGGCTCGTCGACGGCAGCCGCACGCTCCGCGAGATCGTGGCGCAGGCGTCGCAGGATCCCGCCACGTCAGGCCACGCCCCCGAGCAGCTCACCCCTCTCGCCCGCACGCTCGTTCAGTCGCTCGTGAACCGCGATTTTCTCGCGCTG
>VGYP01000337.1 GCA_016872955.1 Planctomycetota bacterium | reverse complement strand
CAACGCCAACATCGGCAACTCCGCGGTCACCAGCGACGTCGGCACCGAACTGGAGAAACTCCACATGGCGGTCCACTACGGTGCTGACACCGTCATGGACCTGTCGACCGGCAAGGACATCGACGCCATCCGTCGGGCGATCATCGATGCCTCGCCGGTGCCGATCGGCACCGTGCCGATCTACCAGATGCTCGAGGAGCTCGGGGGCGACATCGACGACATGAAGCCACAGCACTTCCTCGACATGTGCGAGCGTCAGGCGGCCCAGGGCGTCGACTACATGACGGTCCACGCCGGCGTGCGCTGGGACCATCTGCCGCTGACGATGAAGCGGATCACGGGCATCGTCAGCCGGGGCGGTTCGCTGGTGGCCCGCTGGATGATGACGCACCGCGAGGAAAACCCGCTCTACACGCACTTCGAGGACCTGTGCGACATTTTCCGCGCCTACGACGTCACCTGGAGCCTGGGCGACGGCCTGCGTCCAGGCTGCATCGCCGACGCCAGCGACGAGGCGCAGTTCGCCGAGCTGCATGTGCTCGGCGAACTCACCAGGCGGGCTCGCGCGAAGGGCTGCCAGGTCATGGTCGAGGGGCCCGGTCATGTGCCAATGGATCAGATCGACATGAACGTCAAGCGGCAGATGGAGGAGTGCGACGAGGCCCCTTTCTACGTGCTCGGGCCGCTGGTCACCGACATCGCTCCGGGATACGACCACATCACCAGCGCCATCGGTGCAGCGTTGGCGGGCTGGAGCGGGGCGGCGATGCTCTGCTACGTGACCCCCAAGGAGCATCTCGGCCTGCCCGGCCCGGAGGACGTCCGGCAGGGGGTGATCGCCTACAAGATCGCGGCCCACGCCGCCGACCTCGCCCGGCGCCGCACGAATGCCCGCCAGCGGGACGACGCCCTCTCCCGGGCCCGGTTCGCCTTCGACTGGAACGAACAGTTTCGGCTGTCCCTCGACCCGGAGCGGGCGCGGCAGTACCACGACGAGACGCTGCCGCAGGAGACCTTCAAGAGCGCCCACTTCTGCAGCATGTGCGGGCCGAAGTACTGCTCGATGAAGATCTCGCAGGAGATCCGCGACCTGGCCGCGGCGGAGCTGTCCGCGCCGGGCCGTTAGACCGGATGCGGTGACGGTCGCCGCGACGCCTGCCGCCCCCGAGACGGGGCTCCACCGCTTCAGGGAAGCGGTTCAGCCCTTGCGCGACCAGCCGGTGCCGTCGGGGCGATCCTCGAGCACGATGCCCGCCTCCCCCAGCCGCTGCCGCACCAGGTCGGCCGTGGCGAAGTCCTTCGCCTTGCGGGCATGGGCCCGGATCTCGATCACCAGTTCCATCAACTTCGCCACCAGGCCCTCGTCGGCGCCGGCGGTGACTCGCGGCGGACCCAGGAACAGGCCCAGGATGCCCGTCAGCTCACGAAGCACGAGCATCCGCGCCTCGAGGGCCGCGAGTTCGGCGGGCGGCTTCCGAGACTCGAGCCCGTGCTGGTCGATGAACTTGTTGACCGCCCGCACGAAATCGAAGAGCGAGGCCACCGCGATCGCCGTGTTGAAGTCGTCGTCCATGGCGGCCAGGAACCTGGTCCGCAGGGCGGCAATCTCCTCGCCCGCGGCGGCGACCGCGGCGTCGCCGGTCCGCCGGTCGCGGTGGGACAGCGTGTGGAAAGGCTTGCCGGAGATCCGCTCGCAGCGGGTGAAGAGCCGCTCGAAGGCCTCCATCGCCCGCGCGCTCTCCTGGAGCGGCTCCTCCCCGAAGTGGATCGGGCTGCGGTAGTGGGTCGACAACAGCAGCAGGCGGATCACCTCCGGCCGGTGTCGGGCCAGCAGGTTCTTGAAGGGCTCGGCACCGGTCGACTTGGAGAGCTTGGTGGCCGCCTGGGCGGCGGCGTCGTCGGCGCTGCCGTCGCGGGGCCTTCCTCCGACCTTGCCGGCGGCGGAGCCCGCCTGCATCAGGCCGTTGTGCATCCAGTAGGCGGCCATCGGCCGGCCGTGCAGCGACTCGCTCTGGGCGATCTCGTTTTCGTGGTGCGGGAAGACGAGGTCGAGGCCGCCGCCGTGGATGTCGAAGGTTTCGCCGAGGATGGCCTTGCTCATGGCCGAGCACTCGATGTGCCAGCCGGGGCGGCCCGGACCCCAGGGGCTGTCCCAGGAGGGTTCGTCCGCCTTGGCCCGCTTCCAGAGGGCGAAGTCGGCCGCCGAGCGTTTCCGATCGGCCGTCGCGCCCCCCTCGCCCTGCATCTGCTCGACCGAGCGGTTGGTGAGTTTGCCGTAGTCGGTGTCGCGGGCCACGTCGAAATAGACGTCGCCGTCGCTGGCGTAGGCGAAGCCCTTGGCGACGAGCCCCTCGATGAAGGCGATGATCGTGCCGATATGGTCGGTCGCCTTCGGCATCTCGTCGATGCCGGTGACGCCGAGCGCCGCGAGGTTGGCGAGATAGTCGGCCGTCATCTCCTCGGCCAGGGCCCGCATCGTGGTGCCCCGGGCCGCGCTTTCGGCGATGATCTTGTCGTCCACGTCGGTGATGTTGACCACCCACGTGACGCGGTAGCCCGAGAAGGCGAGATGACGCTTGACCGTGTCGAAGATCACCGGGCCGACCATGTGGCCGATATGGCTCGGCTTGTAGACCGTGGGCCCGCAGAGGTACATGCCGACGTGGCCAGGTGTCACCGTCACCAGCGGCGCCTTGGCCCGCGAGAGCGTGCTGTAGACCTCGATCGTCGGCAATCCGGCCGCCGCACCCGCGGCCGCCTGCCCCTTTTCCGCCGTCGCCATCTGGCTCCTCTCGTCACGTTCCGCTGGCCGACCGTTCGATCAAGGCGACGCACTCCGCCGCGATCGCCTGCTGCTCGCCGATCGGCCCGACACCCTCGCCCGTCTTCGCCTTCAGCCACACGGCGGCCTCGTCGAGGCCAAGAATCTCGGCCACCCGCCGCCGGATCGCCGGGCGATGCGGGAGGATTTTGGGCCGCTCCGCGAAAATCACGCAATCCAGGTTCCCGATCCGCCAGCCGGCCGCGGTGAGCCGGTCGGCCGCGGCCCGCAGCATGCCGGCCGAATCACGGCCCCGATTGCCCGGGTCGGTATCGGGAAACATCTCGCCGATGTCGCCGAGGCCGGCGGCCCCGAGCAGCGCGTCGGTGACTGCGTGCAGCAGCACGTCGGCATCGGAGTGGCCGACGGCCGCCCGATCGTGCGGGATCGCGACCCCGCCCACGAGCAGGGCCGTGCCCGGGCCGAGCCGGTGCGTGTCGTGGCCGAGACCGACGCGGTGCATGCCTGGGATGCCTCCGGGAAAGCCCAGGTTTTCGCCTATACTCGTGACATGCACAACGCCGCTGCCGCCGCCGGCCCGGCCGGCCCCGTGATCCGCGTGGCGGGATTGGCC
>VGYP01000336.1 GCA_016872955.1 Planctomycetota bacterium | reverse complement strand
AAGACCGTCTTGCTCACCGGCCACACCGGATTCAAGGGCTCATGGCTTGCACTGTGGCTCGCCACGCTCGGGGCCCGGGTCCATGGCTTGGCCCTCGAGCCCGACACCGCACCGAGTCTGTTCGATGAGCTCGGCCTCGAACGCGACGTCGATCACTGCATCGCCGACATCCGCGATCCTGCTGCCGTTCGCCGGCGCGTGGCCGCGGTTCGCCCCGAGATCGTGTTTCATCTCGCCGCGCAGCCGCTCGTCCGCCGGTCCTACGCTGAGCCCGTGCTGACCTGGCAGACGAATGTCATGGGTACGGTTCATCTCCTCGACGCTCTCCGCGACCTCGATCGGCACTGTGCCGTCGTCGTCGTGACGACCGACAAGGTCTACGAGAATCGGGAATGGGTTCACGCGTATCGCGAGACCGACCGGCTCGGCGGCCACGATCCTTACAGTTCCAGCAAGGCGGCATGCGAACTGGCGGTCGCGAGTTGGCGAAACTCGTTTTTCACCGATGAGTCGTCCATCCGTGTCGCGACGGCCCGGGCCGGCAACGTCATCGGGGGCGGGGATTGGTCGGAAGATCGGATCGTCCCCGATCTGGCGAAGGCCATCGCCGCCAGGAAGCCGCTCGTCGTTCGCAATCCCGACTCGATCCGGCCCTGGCAGCACGTGCTCGATCCACTGTCCGGCTACATGCAGCTTGCCGAGCGGCTTTTCACGAGCGACGACCCGCAGTATCAGTCAGCCTTCAACTTCGGCCCCGACGCATCCGGAGCCCGCACCGTCCGCGATCTCGTCGATCTCGCCTTCAGCACGTGGCCAGGAACGCTCGAGGCGCCCCCCGCCGGGCCTGCCCACCACGAGGCGCAACTGCTCACGCTTGCTAACACGAAAGCGAGCACTGTGCTCGGCTGGACTCCGACGTGGGGTTTCGATGAGGCCGTTGGAGCCACGGTGAACTGGTATCGCGCCCATCACCAGGGCGCGACCGCGCGTGAACTCGCCGCGTCGGATATCCAACGCTTCGTGGCGGAATCACGCTAGTTTTCGAAAGATGGTTTTCCATCCCACGCCGCTTGCCGATGCCTACACCATCGCGTGGGAAGCCCGCGAAGATGACCGCGGGCTATTTGCCCGGGCGTTTTGCGTGCAGGAGTTCGCCCGGCAAGGCCTGTGCACGTCTTTCCCACAGGCCAATATCAGCTGCAACCGGCTGGCCGGAACCGTCCGAGGCATACATTTCCAGGCGGCGCCGCACGCGGAAGTGAAACTCGTGCGCTGCGTCAAAGGCGCGCTCTACGACGTGATCGTCGACAACCGTCCCGAGTCGCCCACATACCTGCACTGGTTTGGAGCGGAACTCTCCGATGCCAACGGGCTGATGATGTATGTGCCGCAGGGCTTTGCCCATGGCTACCAGGCTCTCACGGCCGACGCCACCGCCTTCTACCTCGTCAGTGCGCCATACGCGCCCCACGCCGAAGGTGGCCTGCGGCACGACGACCCGCGCATTGCGATCCGCTGGCCGCTTCCAGTAGCCGCGGTTTCGCCGAAGGATGCATCCTGGCCATCGCTGTCCCCTCAGGAAACTCTTCGATGAGCAACCAGCTTCCGGAAGTGCGGCTTTTTCAGCCGCTCCTTGGCGACGAGGAACTCGCCGCCGTCAAGGCGGCGTTTGATCGCTCCTGGGTCGGGCTCGGTGGGGAGGTGTCCGCCTTCGAAAAGGAGTTCGAGGACTACTTTGGTGCCGCTGCTGCGTTAGGCGTCAACTCGGGAACAGCCGCCCTCCAGTTGGCGGTCGAGGCCTTCGGTTTCCCGGAAGGCAAGAAAGTCCTCGTCAACGACCTGACATTCGTGGCATCGGCCACCTGTATCCTCATTAATCGGCTGGTTCCCGTACTCGTCGACTGCGATCCCGTTACCCTTGGCATGGATCTCGACGACGCGGCCCGCAAGGTCGATTCCGACACGGTGGCCATGGTGGTGGTGCACTACGGCGGCCATCCGGCCCCGATGGATCGTGTGATGGAGTTCGCCCGCAGGCACGACCTTAAGGTGATCGAAGACTGCGCCCATTGCATCGGAGGCGACTATCAGGGCAGAAAACTCGGCACCTGGGGCGACGTGGGCTGCTTTTCATTCGAGGAAAAGAAGGGCATGACGACCGGCGATGGCGGCATGATGGTCTCAGCCGATCGCGAGTTGATCGAGCGGATGCGGCCGCATCGCTGGGTGGGCATCGACAAAGACACCTGGCGCCGCCGCGACTCCTACACCGACACTGGCGATCTCGACACGAAGCATTGGCACTATGAAGTTGCGGTGCTGGGCTACAAATACAATATGAACGACCTGGCTGCGAGCATCGGCCGCGTGCAGCTGCGGAAATTAGCGGCCATGAACGAAACGAAACGACGGGCGATCCAACGGTATCTCGGCCACCTCCGCGCGTGCCCCGACATGGTCCCGCTCCTGCCGTACGAAGCAGACCGTGGCGCTTACTGGCTGTTCGGTGTTCGCGTGGCCGACCGAGATGGCGTGATCCGCCACCTCAAGCAACGCCGCATCTCCACGGGAGTGCACTACATGCCGCTCCACGCCCATCCGCTGTTCGAGCGGTATAACGCGGCGGTGCCAAACTCCGCCGCGATCTGGCCGACCGTGCTCACGCTGCCGCTGCACGCGCGGCTCACCGACGCCGAAGTGGACCGCGTCGGTTGCGCCCTAGTTGATCGTAACGCGTAACTGGCCCCAGCCATTGCCCGCCACGGATAGAAAACTTGCCGTTCGTAGCCGCCCCGGCCAGATGTTAAGCGCGTTGCATAGTCTAGGGCTATCCGCCAGGTCTTGATGTGAGCGAAATTACGATTCGCGACCTTACGCTGCAGGAAGCGAGCCTCGCTGGGGAGTTTTTCCATCGATGGTGGCGCCCCGAGCACGTCTTCTACACGAACCCCGCTCTTTTAAAGTGGATGTATCATGAAAATCCGCTCGCGCGCACGTACAGCGAAGGCCTTACCTTCAAGGCGGCATTTCGGAAAGATGATGTTGTCGGCGTGTTCGCCTATTTTCCATTTGCTCTGAATCGCTACGGCCATCGCAGTGTCGGCGTAAACTTGTCAGCGTGGTGGGTTCATCCCGACCACCGCCGCGGATCGCTTGGCGTCCAATTGCTAAATTCCCTGCAGCACCGCATGGGCTTTGAGGCGTGTATTTCGGGCATGAACACGCCGATCGCTGAGACGTTGTATGCCCGAATGGGGTGGGTTGTTTGTCGATGCATACCGCGGTGGCTGTTTGTGGTCCATCCGGGATCTTTGTGGGTGGATGACAGGAGACGACATGCCGGCATTCCCATGCCAGGGCCAGCCAAGCCCCCTCCGCCGTCGCCCTCGCATCGGCCC
>VGYP01000335.1 GCA_016872955.1 Planctomycetota bacterium | reverse complement strand
CGTCGGTGCCTGGCGCCCATCCGTCGATCCACTCCTCGACGATTTCCGCAAGCGGGACCAGGGCGGATCCGGTCTCGATCAGGTCCACGATGTAGGGGTGATGAAACTCCCGAACGCCAAACCTCGCCTTCGCCAGCGCGGGCGGGATCTCCGTGCGGTCGATGTCGTACAGGAACGCCGGCAATTCGGCGGCGATGCGTCGAACGAAGTCCTCCCGGCCGGTCGCGGACGCAGCATCGAAGAATGGGGCCGGCGGCGCGTAGCAGCGGAGGTAAATCATCTTGTCCGCAAACGATGCGTCGAGGGCCGGCAGGCTGATGGCGGATTCCGGGTCATCGTTCGCACTGAACGAGATTCGCCAGACCGGCCGCATGGTAACGGCGTCGCCGTATTTCTTGTGACACGGGTACTCCGTCGATGCGACGGCGCGCTTGAGTTCGTCGCGCAGGTGGGCGCGCTCGCGTCCGTCCTCGCCAAGAGACTTGTCGCCAAACCCCAGGTGTTCGGCGCCCCACAGCTCGTAGTTGAACGCAGACTTCCCGGTGAACCACAGCGTTGGATCAGCCACGCGTCCGCCGAAAGCCGGGGTGATGGTGACCGCCTGCACGAGCGACTTCCCGCAATCCTTCGGGCCGACCATGCCGAGAACCTGTCCCGGTCGGTGCGTCTGGTATTCACGAACGGCGATGCGGCCGAGCTTCAGCCACGCGCAGAACGTCGCCAGTTGGGTGCCTGCGTGTGGATCGCCTGCAGACGCGCCGAACAGGTTTGCGAGCAGCGTCTCAATCGTCGTCCATGAGCCGGGCTTGCCCTCGATGCACCGGGGGCCGCGCGTTGCCAGTAGGGTGAGCGTGCCCTCACGGTGAATCCCGGCCGGCCGTCCACAAATGGGGCCAGCGTAGTGGACCCGGTGCTCCTGTTGAATCCGGTGGAGCTCGGCGTCAGCTTCGGACGGCGCGCCCTCCTCTCCGCGTTGGCTCAGTCCGAGCATCCCAAGGTGAAGCCGGGCGTCCTCCCGGCACAGCTTGCCAAACTCTCCGTCGGCTTCCCGACGAAAGTAGCTCGTGCCGTCGAACAGGAGAACAGGCTCGGGCCGCTCAGCGAGCCTGCGGACGATCTCTTCCCGGCGGCGCCGGTCAGCCTCAGCCTCCTTCCGATCCCGCTCGGCTTTGATCGCACGTTGGAGCGCCGCGCGCCCCAGACTGAGAAACTTCACGGCGATGGCGGCCACGGCCTCAAACTCGATGGGATCGCTGTGCAGGTCGCACGCCATGCGCACGATCCGCCGGCTCGCGTTGTCTCGGGCATCGCCTGCGAGTGTGGCGAGAGCCTTCTCCTCCCTCCTGAGCAGCCTCACGGCGAGCGCGGCCGGCTTGGTGGAGGGCGTCACCGTCTCGGCGGCGTCAACGATCGTGCGCCAGTGCTCGGGAAAGCCGTCTCCGAGCAACTCCCGCAGGTCGTCAGGCGCCTTTCCGGGCGAGTCTATCGGAATGCGCGGCAGGGCGACGGGCACGCCCGCGGCCTGGGCGAGCTTTACGGCCTCGTGAGCGAACGCGGGAATCAATGACGTGTCGCTGTCCCCACAGAACAGGATCCGCGCGGGCCGGACCTGCTCCACCAGCGCGGCGAGGTCGGGCAGGAGTTCAACCTGTCTGTCTCCATCGCGCCTACACGCGGAGGAAATCCCGCCGACGCCGACGGCAGCAAAGCCAGCCTCGGACAGACTCAAAGCCTTGAACTCGCCCTCGATGACGTACAGGTCGCAGCCGGGCGGGAGCAGGCGCCGCAGCCTCGGCGGGACATACAGTTGGGCGCCGCTCGCCTTCGGACTGAGGTACTTTGCGCTGCCGGTGGGCTTGTCCAGACGAAGGCGATGGAACGGCCTCCCGTCTGGGGTCAGGATCGGCGATCCGTCGATCTGCCGATACGGAATCACCAGACCGGATGCAGCGTAGCCGGTCAGGCGCTCGGCTTCCGCTGCCTCGACGTGGCGCACGCCTGCGGCATCGAGCCCTCGGGATGAGACTCCGGGACGTGATGGGGCGGTCATCGTCAGTTGTTCTCCGGTTTCACGGTTCTGAGGCGCTCCATGCCGCAAACGCGGATCACCTTTGCAGACCACGCCTCGACGAAGCGCCGAGGTCCGGTCGCGGCCGCCCAGCCGCAATCGGCGGGCGAGGAAAAGCCGGTCCATCGCGCCACCACGACGGCGCGTCCGGGCGGATGGTCCGGATCCGAGCGAAGGGAGTTCGCTTTCGACTCGCCGTGCGTAAACTGCCACGGCTTGCCGTTGAGGCGTCGAGCCCATGCGGTCTTGCGAGCGTTGTCCGTCAGGATCCACGAGGGGACAAGCGACGAGCCGTGCGGCACGTTCGCGATGCGGAGCAGGCCACGACGGGAGGCAATTTCCAGACCCGCGAAGACGGACCAGCGTCGCTGATTTCCGATCTCCCCCAACTCGCCCACCGTCGGCTCCCGCAGATCGAGGCCGCGCAGCCGGTCCCGAATCGGCTCCCGGCGTACCGGAGGCGGCGGTGCGAGCCGCACCGGAGGGAGCGGCGAACCGTCAGCAAGTCCCGCCATCGCGAGAAGACGACGCATTGCGCTGCCACGGTCGCAGCCGGTCGTCAGCGCGATGAAGTCCACAACGTCGCCACCGTCACCGGTCGCGAAATCGTGCCATAGCGTGTCGCCGGTCACGGAGAAGCTGGCGTTCCGATCCTCGCGCAGCGGCGACCGTTGAACGCCATTCGGGCGGAGGGGGGCCGCGAGGCCGAGATTTCGGGCGGCGGTGGATAGGGACACCCGACGCTTCGCCTCGTCGAGCCGGTCCCGGTTCAGCAGGGCGCGGCTGGTTCGCGCTTGCGATGCGTCGGCGACTGCTGCAGAAGGTTCATACCACGGTGCTTTCTGAGCATCTGCCCGGTCGAGTGCGTCAACACTCGCCGGGCTTTCTTTTTGTGCCGTAGGCGCGGCTGAGGCGTGCGCGATCATTCGGCCACCTCCTTTCCGCCGATCTCGTCGAGGGACTGCGCCAGCGACGGCAAGCCGGCGAGGTATGATTGAAGGCTTGCGCGATTGATCAGGACGACTCCGCGTTGCGTGCCCTTGCGGCGGAGATGCTTCGCCTCGACGGGTGGGGCGAAGTGGTTCCGATCACAAGGCCGCACGAGTTCGACGAGGGTCGAGCGTGAGAGACCGGACACCGGACAACGTTCGCCGGGTCTCGGCAGACGGAGCCAACTGGCGGGATCGAAAACGGCCTGCGTACGAGACGGGCCGGCGAGGAAAGGCGCACTAGGCGCGGATGCATTGTGATTCATAACGTCGCCAAGCAAAGTGCGACGACACCAATCACGCCACCGAGTCTCGCCCCCTTATCCCTAGGGACTAAGAATTGGTA
>VGYP01000334.1 GCA_016872955.1 Planctomycetota bacterium | reverse complement strand
TGGGCAGACCGCTCAGACCTGGTGGCGGGCCTGCCGCACCCCGCGCAGACCGTCGTCAGGCAGGCCACGGCCAACACGGCTCGCGCGGACAAAATCAGCGGCGGCCGGAGGCCGCTCGTCCCGGCCGGCCTCATGGCCGCTCTCCGGCGAGTCGGGCCGCGTGCACCAGCAGCACCCGCTCGAGCATGTGTGAAAGTTCGTCGAGCGGCACCATGTTGGGGCCGTCACTGGGGCTCGAGTCAGGGTCGGGGTGGGTCTCGAGGAACAGGCCGTCGATGCCAACGGCCGCCGCCGCCCGCGCGAGCGGTTCAACGAGCGACCGGTCGCCGCCGGTCGCCCCGCCGAGGCTAGCGGGCTGCTGGACCGAATGGGTGGCATCGAAGACCACCGGAGTGCCGAGCGAACCCATCACGCGCAGGCCGCCGAAATCATTGACCAGCCGGCCGTAGCCGAAGAAGGTGCCTCGCTCGCACAACAGGATGTCATGGCAGCCCCCGGTGAGCAGCTTCGCGACCGGGTGCTTCATGTCACCGGGCGCCAGGAACTGTCCTTTCTTGACGTTGACCGCCCTACCGGTGGCTGCTGCCGCGAGCAGCAGGTCCGTCTGTCGGCAGAGAAAAGCCGGGATCTGCAGCAGGTCACAGACGGCGCCGGCGGCGGTGGCCTCGTCGGGCAGGTGCACGTCCGTCGTGACCGGGAGGCTGGTCTCGCGGCGGACGCGATCAAGCACCGCCAACCCTTCATCGATGCCCGGCCCGCGGTAGGCCGAGCCACTGGTGCGGTTCGCCTTGTCGTAGGAGGCCTTGAAGACGACCTGCAGCGGCAGGCGACCGGCGATCTCGGCCAGGCGGACTGCGATTCGCAGACACAGGTCGGCAGACTCGATGACGCACGGCCCTGCGATGAGGAGCAAGGGCTCCCCAGGGCCACAGCGGTGGGGCCCGACCAGGGCTGGCAGGTGGGGATTCACGGTGTTCGGCTCCGGCGGTGATTCCAGGATCGGGAATCGTCGACCGCGTGACGCGGGATCATACCGGGGTGGATGTCCAGACGGCATCGCGTCGTGTTGATGCCCCCGCAGAGGCTCAGCAAAACGACGCAGAATGCAGCGCCCGTTGCGAAATGCGGCGCTTGCCTCGGCCCGACACCGGCCGTTCTCAGTCTGCGACGGGCTTCCCGACGCCCACCGGCCGCAGCACCTCCACCATTTAAAAACGGATTTTTAACTTGATTTGCGGCCCTTTTTTAGGCCTTCGTGTGGTACGCCAGGGTGCCCAGGGTGCCCAGGGCAAAAGTTTCTGACCGAAGTGTCCGTTTGGCACGCCGGATGCTCTTCTACGAATCGTCTGGGAATTCCGGTCCCCGACAACCCACGTTCTTCAACCGAAACTGAAGGCCGGGGTCTTCGACTTTGTCCGGAAGTGCGGTCGCTTTGCCCCTGACCCGCACTTCCAAGGCAGGATGCTCCTGCCGAGTCGGAGGCCCCGGCTTTAGGTTTTGACGCGGTCGCCGGCCGCCCTTGCGGGCTGTGGAAAGGCCGCCGCAGGTGCGAGACTTGACTCCCACCGCCGCCCTGCGCTACTTTTCCAGATTGGCAGCCATGCCCCTGCCCGCGCCTCCGGCCCGCCGGATGGCCGAGTCCGGTTCGCCAGCGTAGCTTCAATTGGCAGAGCACCGCATTCGTAATGCGGGGGTTGCGGGTTCGACTCCCGCCGCTGGCTCTGCTTCCTTTCACCCCAGCGGAGAATCCCTCTCGATGGTCGCCACCGCCAGCCTGGACATCCGGGAACTCGTCACCGGCTCGGGGCCCTTCGGCCCGACCGAGGTCCGCGGGATGCTCGAGGCGCTCGCCAGCGATCCCGCCGCGCACCGCGGCCTGCGCGACGCGGTTCGAGAGCTCGAGGCGCAGGCCGAGCGGAGTCCGGCCGCCTCGGTACGACTGGGGGTCTGCCAACGGCTGCTGGGTCGAGCTCGCGATGCGGCCAAGACGCTCGCCGCCGCCGACGGCGGCGCCCTGGCGCTGTTCCATCACGGCCTGGCGGCCGCCAGCGAGGGACTGCACGATAAGGCGTGTGAACTCTTCGATGCCGCTCGCAAGGCCGGCTACGAAGAGGCTGACTGCGTCGCGGCCGCAGCCCGATGCCTCCGCACCGCGGGTCGGCTGGACGACGCCCGCAAACGGCTCGATGTGCTGACAGCCGACGCGGCGGCCGCGTCCGCCGACGTGCAGGCCGAGCGGGCCGCCATCCTGGCCGAGGCCGCCGGCCCCCAGGAGGACGTGGTCGCCGCCCTGCAGCGGGCGCTCACGATCGACGCGGGCCACCCGGCGGCGCTCTTCCAGATGGCCATGCTTCATGACCGCCACGGCAACGACGACGACGCGATCGCCTGCTACGAGCGGGCGGTGAACCGCTACCCGGCGAGCGTCGGCAGCCTGATCAACCTGGGCCTGCTCTACGAGGACCGCAACGATTTCACGAAAGCGCAGCGGTGCTACCGGCGGATTCTCGAGGTGTTTCCCGACCACCCCCGGGCGAGGATGTTCCTCAAGGACTCCTCGGCGTCCAGCGACCTCAAGCAGGACGAGCAGGACCTCCGCAACCACGATCGTCTCGACCAGATCCTGGCCCTGCCGGTGAGCGACTTCGAACTTTCGGTCCGGAGCCGCAACTGCCTGCAGAAGATGGGCATCCAGACGCTCGGAGACCTCGCCCGCACGAGCGAGGAGGAGATCCTGGCGAGCAAGAACTTCGGTGAGACAAGCCTCGTCGAGATCAAGGACATGCTCGCCTCCAAGGGTCTGTCGCTCGGCCAGATCGCCGCCCCCGCCGCCGCCGCCGAAGTGCCGGAGCCGGCGATCAGCGAACCCTCCGAGGACGAGCAGGAGATCTACGGGGCCCCCATCACGGAGCTGAACCTGTCGGTGCGGGCCCGCAAATGCACCACGAAACTCGGCATCGCCACGATTGGCGACCTCGTCCGCCGGACGGCCGAGGATCTCCTCGAGTGTAAAAACTTCGGCGTCACGAGCCTCAATGAAGTGCGGGAAAAACTCACCGAAAAAGGCCTCAAACTGAGGGGCGATTGACTGGTCGACTGGCGCGACCGCCCGGCCCGGCAAAAAGCGCAACCCTCGACGGCCCAGGGGTTTGCGTACAGATCAAGCGCGTGAAATGTTTGCCTCGTTGCCGGCTTCTCGCTAGTCTCGATCCTGGAGGCGCGCGTGATCGGAGGGTCTTGACTGACCTGGCCGGAGGTCTCGGTCCTGGAATCCTTTGCATGACAATCGCTAGTCTGAAAGAAAAGCCGGTCCGCGACCTGGCACGGCTGGCCAAGCAGCACGGCGTCAGCGGCTGGCATTCCATGCGGAAGGACCAGCTCATCCGTGCCTTGGTCCGCAAGGCGAAG
>VGYP01000333.1 GCA_016872955.1 Planctomycetota bacterium | reverse complement strand
GGGACGCGGCACCAGGACCGCCGGCGTGACCGCCAGCGGCAGCGAAAAGAACTCGCGGCCGCCGGTCAGGTAGGCCACCGGCTCGCCGGCCCCTCGGCGCCGTACCAACTCGCGAAATCGACCGCGTTGTTCCTCGGGCATGACCTCGTCGAAGGCCGTGTAGAGCAGGATTCGTTGGCAGCCGCGGACGTGTGCCAAGAGCACCTCGGCCTCGAGCCGCGGTGCGTCGGCGCCCCGCTCCGCGAGCCAGCCGGTCGTCCAGGCAAGCAGCCGGCCGACGGTCCATTCCGTGTCGCTCATGCGTGCTGGAATCCGAGAATGAAGAGGTGGCGATGTCAGCCCGCCGGCCGGGGTGTCGTGGTGGCCATCTCCTGCCGTCGCGCCTCGCGGGAATGTCGCTCCAGGGCGTCGATCACGAGCCCCAGCCGCCCACCCATCACCTGATCGAGCGTAAAGTTTTCGTTGATCCGGTGATCGGTGACGCGATTCTGGGGGTAGTTGTAGGTGCGGATTCGCTGGCTGCGATCGCCCGATCCGACGAGCCCCTTCCGCTCGCTCGACCGCTTCGCGTGCTCAATCTGCCGTTCGTGCTCGTAGAGCCTGGTCTTCAGCACCCGCAGCGCCTTCGCGAGGTTCTTGTGCTGGCTCTTTTCGTCCTGGCACTGCACGACGATGCCGGTCGCCAGATGCGTCAGCCGCACGGCCGAGGCGGTCTTGTTGACGTGCTGGCCGCCCGGCCCGCTGGCGCAGAACAGGTCCTTGCGATAGTCGTCCGGGCCCAGCGACACCTCGACGTCCTCCGGCTCCGGCAGGACGGCCACGGTGGCGGCCGAGGTGTGGATCCGCCCCTTGGCCTCGGTGTCGGGAACCCGCTGGACGCGATG
This sequence comes from Planctomycetota bacterium, assembly GCA_016872955.1. GTDB lineage: Bacteria > Planctomycetota > Planctomycetia > Pirellulales > UBA1268 > QWPN01. The sequence goes on along the minus strand of VGYP01000333.1, from coordinate 2,544 downwards.
GCCGCCGCTCTCCGTCCGCAGCAGGCGGAACACACCGTCGCCGGAGACACCGAGGACGAGTTCCCTGAAGCCCCCGAGCTCGGTGGGGCTCGCGTCGAGCAGTTCAACATCCCAACCCCGCTCCGCGCCGTGGCGACGGTACATGTCATACAGATCCCGAACGAAGAGGGCCGCCTCCTCACCGCCGGTGCCGGCCCGCAACTCGACGATGCAGCGGCCACGGTCGGCGTCTTCGTCGGCCCCGCAGAAGTCGGCGAGGGCATCCCACTCGGCGTCGCGGCGGGCTTCGAGGGCGGGCAACTCGGCGGCTGCGAGCGTCCGCAGGTCCTCGTCGTCGCCCTGCCGCAGGGACTCGAGGTCCGCGATTTGGCGCTCCACGTCGAGAAAGCCGCGGTAGGTGCCCGCCAGCCGGGCGAGCGACCCGTGCTCCCGCGCCACCTTGGCCAGCTGGAGCTGGTCGGCAAGCACGGCCGGATCCGCCATGGCCCGCTCCAACTCCTGGAACCTGGCCAACTTCGCTTCCAGCTCTTCGCGCATGGGCTCACCGCGTCCCACCAACCGGCCGGGGCCGGCGGATCAGGACGCCGACGCCTCGGTCGCAACGCCCTTTTTCTTTTTCAGGCTGGCGTAGCCGGCGCCGGCGAACTTGTTCTTGAACTTCTCGATCCGGCCGGCCGTGTCAACGAACTTCAGCTTGCCCGTGAAGAAGGGGTGGCAGACGTTGCAGATGTCGATCTTGATCTCCGGCACCGTGCTCCGCGTCGCGAACGTGTTGCCGCAGCCGCAGCGGACGACGGTGTGGACGTAGTCGGGATGAATATCGTCTTTCATGATCGCTGGACGGCCTGGCCGGAAGATGGGGGAAACAGACGCGAACGCCAGAGTATATCGGCTGGAATCGCCCAGGGCCAGCAGAAGCCCCGGTTCCGCCCGCCACTGCCCGGCGTGGGCAGCAGGGCACGTGGAAATCTCGCCGGTTACGACCACTCGACGGCGCCGAAAAAATCGGCCGGGCCGGCCCGCGCCCGGTCCGACCCCGTGCGACGTCGATCAGCGCGGCGCGGCACCGGCGTCGAGGCGGGCGGCCAGCAACCGGCTGCCGAACCGCTGGGGCGAGCCGTCCTGTCTCAGGAGGGCGGCGGCTTCGGCATCGCGGCCGAGGCCCGCCAGGGCGGCCGCCATGCCACGCCGGGCGGCGTCGGTCCACCGGCTGTCGGGCGAGTCCTCGAGCGTCATGCGGCCCAGGTAGTCGACCGCGGCCTCGTCTTGCCCCTCCGCGAGCATCACGAGCCCGAGCCAGTAGGTCGCGTCCTCTTTCATCCGGACGAGCGCCCGCGTGGTCGCAGCCTTTTGCTCGTCGTTCAATCCGGCGACCGATTCACTTATCACGCGTTGCGACGGCCGGGCAGCCAGATAGGCCGCCTTCGCGCCATCCGGGCCGTCCAACTCGCCGCGAAACTCCCGCACGCGACCGGCGAACAACGGCCGAAACCCAGCCCGACCGCCGCGATCGGGGATCGCGACCTCCAGCGAACTGAGCTCCTCGGCCAAGGCCGGGGCCGCCGACGGACGACGAGCGAGCGTTTCCCAGGGAAAGGCCCAGAGCGCCGCCTCCGGGGCCGCGCCTGCCGGCAACGCCTGCACCGCGCGTTCGACGAGGCCCACGTGGTCGATCGCCGTTCGCACGCCGTGATCGGCCGCGAGATCGCGATCGAGCGCCGTCATTCGGCCGGCGAGGCTCCAGGCATCGGCTGGCACGAGCACCCGCAGCCCGGCTGCGAGATCGGCCGCCTGCACGGGATAGCGCCGTTCCGGCAGCGAGAGCGACTCGAGCACGGTGGGATCCGCGGCCGCCTGCCGGATCGTGGCCACGCCCCGCCCGCCGGGTCCGGGGACCGGCATCCCGTAGGCGGTCTCGAAGAGATAGGCCTCGCCGTCGATCACGGCCGCCGGCAGCCACGGTCGCGGTGGATTCGAACTTGTGCTCCCCGTCGCGAGCATGACGCTATCGAGGCCGGCCTGCCGCAGGAGTTCCAGAAAGATCCACGCCCGCTGGGCAGCGCTGGCCTGTCCCGACAACAAGATCTCGCCAGGAAAGAACCAGCGTGTGCCGGGCAGCTTGTCACCTGGCACCATCGGCGGATCGCTGACCGGCGCTAACGAGCGGATCGTCCAGCGGAACAGGTTCTCCGCCACCGTGAGGTCGTCGGTGGCGGCCCCCCGGGCGGTGCGGGCGATGGCCGCCAGCCAACAGCGGTCGCGGATCGACATGATGTCGCCTGCGGCGTCGAACGACGGTCGCGCGACGACGTCGCCGGCCGCCTCGCGGAGCCGCGACTGGAGCGACCCGATCAGGGCTGCCACGGGGGCCGCGGGGGTGGCCTCACCGGCCTGCCCGGCATGTTGCCACTGGACGAGCCGATCGAACGCCTGTTCGCCGCCCCGCCGCGGGTCGTAACGATCGATCGCTGAGAGGATGGCGACAACTCCGGAGAGCGACTGCGTCCGCATCCCGCGGGTGGCGGCGGCCGTGTGGGCCACGTG
>VGYP01000332.1 GCA_016872955.1 Planctomycetota bacterium | reverse complement strand
GTGGCTCCTGCCGGGTGTGGCCCACAGGGCCCGGGCCTCCGTGCGACGACCGACGAGCCAGGCAGCGACCGCAGCGTTGGGTCTAAGCCGCGCGGGTATCGACCCCAGCCGCAACAACCTCGCCACGCCACGCTGGGGCCGTTCATCGCCGAACAGGCAGCGGATGTCCGCCGCCCCCGGCGTCAGCATCGTGAGGTGCAGCCAGGCCGCCTCCGTGGCGATCCCGGCATCTAAAGCCACCATCTCCACGCCGGCGGCCGAGAGCCGATCGACCGCCTCCGCGACAGCGCGGCGGATGGCAGGCGATGCTGACACGGGCCCGCTGTCATCCCACCAGCCGACCCGCCGCACCACGGGTGCCTGGCTGGTGATCGTGGGAGCGATCGCCGACGTCGCCAGGGCCAGATCACTCACATGGCGGGCCAGGAAGCCGGCCCGCGGCCGGACGAGTTGCAGCGTCGGCAGCGTGTCGAACGCCCCGCCCTCCCCCAGCACCGCGGAGCGGGGCATGAACGCGGCCACTCCACAGGCATGCGCGGGCTGGCGCAGGCTGCCGGCCAGATCGGTGCCCACCGCCAGCGGCACGACCCTCGCCGCCACCAGGGCCGCATCGCCACCGCTCGATCCCCCCGGACCCCGGTCCTCGTCCAGCGGATGCACCGTGCGGCCGTAGACTGGATTCTCGGTCTCGTGCAGGTACATCGCCTGGGCCACGTTGGCCTTGCCCACGATCACCGCGCCGGCCTGCCTGAGCGCCGACACGATGGCCGCATCGACGGTGTCGACCGCGGCCTGGCGGCACCGGATGCCGAGCGACGTGGCGAGGCCGCGAACGGGAAAGCAATCCTTGACGCTGACGGGCACGCCCGCCAAAAGCCCGTCGGGGCGGCGATCGACGGCAGCGGCCTCGAGCGCCGACGCCTCGTGCCGTGGCTGCACGAGCGCGTTGATTCGGCCATGCGTGGCCAGGTGTCTCGCCACGTGCGCCTCGTGGACGGCCGAGGCACGGCGTCGCCCCTCTCGCACGTCGGCGGCGATTCGTCCGGCCGAGTCGTCGACTCCGCTGGGCGGGCGATCCAAACCCCGCGTCACAACCCGGGACGATCCGCGGTGGCCGTTCGCACCTCGACGGCCCACGCGGTGTCGCCGTCCACGGCGAGTCCGGTCACCACGACGGGATCTCCCGCCGCGACCGCAGGCTCCGTCCGGGTCAGCACGGTCATTTCCAGGGCGGGCTTCTTGTCGACCGCCGGCAGCTCGACCTGCGACCGCCAGTAGGGGCCCACCCGTCGCGCGGCGACGAACGTCCCCGGCATCACGAGGCCGTCGGACGGTCGCTTGGAGTAGGCGATCCAATCCCGCGCCAGACCCCCGAGCGACTGCAGGAGGTGCGGATGATCGGCGAGTCCACCGCGGATCGTGTCCGCCCGCTCGGCCGCCGGCCCGAAGGGCCGGCCCGTCTCGGCCGCCTGCGACTCGAGTGCCGCGAGTTCCTCGGCATAGGTCGCGAGCGATTTGTACCACCGCGCCATCAGCTTCCGCCGCACCGGATCGGTGGGATCATCGACCGCCGCCACCGCCGCCAGCGCGGCCCCGGCAGCGCTGATCGCGGTGTCGAGATCGGTCAGGTCGAGCGGCTCTGGTTCAGGAGGCGCGGGGGGCGACGACAACGCCGGGCTCTCGTCGAGCAGGTTCATGAGCGGTTCGTCGGCGGTGCCTTCGTCCGCCGCGGCGGGAGGGTCGACGGCGACCACGTCGGTGATCGGGGGCCCAGCCGGGGTCTGTTCATCGCCGCTCGGCTCGATCACCGGTTCGGCGGCATCGGCGATCTTGGGCACGGCGTCCGCTGTGCCGCCGGATTCGCCGATCGCGTCGTCGATGCTCGGCAGCCCGGCGACGTCGATGGCCTCGGGGGCCGTTGGGCCGCCGGCACGGAACTTTGCCGGCAACAGAAAGGCGAGTGAATCCGGCACCATCGGGGTCACGTCGAAGGGATCCTTCCCGAAGCCCCAGATCAGGATCGCGAACGTGATCGGGATGGCCATCACCCCGCCCAGGATGACGCCCACCAACTGGCCGATCACGCTGGGCTGCTTGCGACGCGGCACAGGCTGCCTGCCCGGCTTCGCCCGCTTCCCACCGGCTGCCGCACCGACTGCGACGGCGGCGCCCGCCGTCCCCATCGCCGCGAACGGATCCTCGTCGCCCGTCTCGGTCTCGCCGCCGTCCGTCGTCTCCGACGCGAACGCGACCGGCTCGCCGCTGGCTTCCGTTTCCGCGTCGCTCCCGAAGGCGGCAAATGGATCGACTCCGTCGTCCCCGGCACCGAAGGCGTCGATGCCGCTGGCCGAGACGATTCCCGAGGTGCCCGTGCCGATCTCGACCCCCGAACCGCTGGCGGCGAAATCGACGTCCGTCCCTGCCTCCACTGGTTCGTCTTCGCCCACGCCGCTGGCGACTACCGACCCCGCGGACTCCGAGTCGTCGGCTCCGCTGAGCCAGTCGCCGATCGCCGCGTCGTCATCGGCCGGCTCGGTGCCCTCGGCCAGGCTCGCGGCCGGTTCTTCGACAGCGCCCGCCGCAACCGCTTCGGCGAAGGGATCGATGTCGTCGGCTTCCGCCCCCATGGGGTCCGCGGCCACCGCCGATTCCGCCGTCGGCTCGGCGTTCGACTCTTCGTCGAACGAGAACGAGAACCCGCCTGCCAAGTCCGGCGACTCATCGCCACCGAGGCCGGCCCACGGATCGTCACCGGCACCGGACTTCTCATCATCGTCTGCCATCGGGCGTTCTCCGCGCATGCTCAGACCCATCCCGCGGGACGCGGCCCGCGGAGCCGCTGCCGCCGCGGTCTGTGCGAGTGTACCACCCAGTTTTTCTGCACCGCCAGCGGTGTCCGGCGGGCCTCTCAGAGACCGTGTGCGGGACCGTATCGCCGCCGGAGGCTCTCCGCCAGCCAATCCGCCGAGACCGGTCGGCCCGTCGCCCGCTCGACGAGTCGATCGCTGTCGAGCGTCCGGCCGGCCACATGGATCTCCCGCCGCAGCCAGTCGAGGAGCGGTCGAAACTCACCCGCCGCGAAAGCGCCGTCGAGGTCGCCCAACCGGTCCAGCGCTGCGGCCATGAACTGTGCCGCATGCAGATTACCCAGGGTGTAGGTAGGAAAGTAGCCGATCAGGCCCGCGCTCCAGTGGATGTCCTGAAGCACACCAGCGGCGGCATCCGGCGGGCGGATGCCGAAGTCCTGCTCGAAGCGATCGTCCCACGCGGCCGGCAGGTCGGCCACCGCGAGATCACCGAGCAGCACGGCCCGCTCCAGGTCGAAGCGGAGCATGACGTGCAGATTGTAGGTCACCTCGTCGGCCTCGACACGAATGAACGAGGGCCGGACGACGAGCAGCGCCTCGTGAATCCGATCGACGCTGGCGTCGGCGAGCGCGGCTGGAAAGGACTCACGG
>VGYP01000331.1 GCA_016872955.1 Planctomycetota bacterium | reverse complement strand
CGGCAGGAGTCCGGCCAAGAGATCACCGGGTAACAGCCGGCAGATGTCGATCAACTGTACGGTGCGGCCGCGGATCCGCAGTAGGCGGTCGAGATAGCCCGTCTCCCGGCCGTGGATCGGCGGCAGGCTCGCCTCGGCCTCCTCGGAGGTGTGGATCGCCACCACGTTCTCGGCGACCAGTCCCAGGCGGATCACCAAGGACGGTGCGGAGGTGGGGGCGAACTCCACCACGATTACCCGTGTGCTCAACCGCGCTGGCGGAGCCTCCACGCCCAGCCGACTGGCCAGATCGACCAGCGGCACCAGCGTGCCGCGGTAGGTGAAGACGCCCAGCAGGTAGTCGGGCATGCGGGGTAAGGGCCGGGCCGGCACGCGCGGCAGGACCTCGATCACCCGCCGCGACTCGATCGCGTAGGGCTCGCCCGACACGCTGAAGGTGAGCAGTTGCATGGGACCCTGCCGGTCGCCATCCCGCGGGCGTCCGCGACGTCAGATGGTGAACCGCGACACTTCCTCCTTGAGGTCACCGACCGCCTCCCGTAGATGGACCGTGGCCGAGTTGAAGTCGTGGAGCGCACCAGCGGTGCGGGTGGCTCCCTCGGCCAGTCGCACCATGGCCTCGCGGATCTGCTCGGCGCCCTGCGACTGGGCTCGCATACCCTCGGTCACCTGGCCGAACCGGCCCGAGATGCCCTGCACGGCCTCGATGATCTCGCCGAGCTTTTCCGACACCTCGCCGATCTCACGGACACCGACCCGCACCTGCTCGGCGAATTTGTCCATCTCCATTACGCCCGCCGAGACCGAGTATTGCATTTCCTTCACCATCCGCTCGATGTCCAGCGAGGCCACGGCCGTCTGGTCGGCCAGTCGGCGGATCTCGCGGGCCACCACGAGGAAGCCGAGCCCGTATTCGCCCGCCTTCTCCGCCTCGATGGCCGCGTTGATCGAGAGCAGGTTGGTCTGGTCGGCCACCTTCGTGATCGTCGTCACGGCGAGGTTGATGTTGGTGGCCCGTTCGCTGATCGTCGCCAGCTTGGCGCCGAACGACAACGTGCTCTCGGCCAGGGTTCGCATGGTGGTGTCCATGCCGGCCAGGTCGGCCCGGCCATCGGCGGCCATTCGGCCCGTCCGCCCCGCCACGTCGTTGACCTCGGTCATCGTCCGCACGAGTTCCTGGCTGGTAACCGAAATTTGCTTGACGGCCGCGACCGCTTGGCTGGTGGAGGCACCGTAGTCGTTGATCACCTGCTGTTGCTCGCTGGCGGTGGCCTGGATCGCGGTGGCGGTGCTCATCAGGGCGACGGAGGAGTGCTGGATCCGGCCGATCAGGCCGCGGAGGTCGGACGTCATCTTCTCGATCGAGGCCAGCAGCGCGCCGGTTTCGTCGTCGGTCGGGATGTCGACGGCGGCCCGCAGGTCGCCGCCGGCCACCTGCCGGGCGACCGCCATCGCGGCGCGGATCGGGTTGGAGATCGTACGGGCCACCACCAGGGCGGCGAGCGTCACGCCCACGATCGTGGCCAGCGACAGGCCGATGATCGCCAGCCGCTGAAACCGCACGAGTTGGTAGGCCTCGGCCGCATCCTGCTTGACGACGAGCCCCCAGCGGAAACTCGGCAGGTAGCACCAGGCCGCGACGCCCTCGACGCCCCGGTAGTCGATCATCGAACCGTAGCCGCGGGTGCCACCGGCCGCCTGCTGCACGGCCGTGGAACGGGGGCCACCGAGCGGGATCCGCAGCCGGAAGGCCGCGTCCTCGACGTGCCGCAAGGGCGTGGTGACGACGACGTCATCCCCCTCTAGTTGGCCGGCCACGATCTCGCCCGTGTCCCCGAGGCCGCTGAAGTCCGAGAGCGACTGCCAGATCCGCTGCGGCCCGAGTCCGAGCGCGAGCACGCCCACCAGGCGACCCTCGTCGAAGACCGGGCAGGTGACGAAGGCCAGTGGCCGGCTGGCACCGCCGTACCGCTGGAAGCCGCAGAGATCGGATTGCAGCAGCGTCTTAGCGCGGTCGAAACCGATCGCCAGTTCGGAGTCGACGAGCGGGCCCGTCATCAACGACACGCCGGCCGGGATCTCGGCACCGAGTGAGTCCAGCACGCGGCCGGACGTGTCGATCACCAGCAGTTGCTCGTACTGGAATGCCTTGGCCGCATAGGCGAGATAGGCCCGCTGCTCATCGAGGGTGGCCGAGGATCGGGTCGCGGTGCGGGTCGCGGTGCGGGGCGAGGCGAGTTCGTCGATCATCCGGACGAGGGTGGGGCTGCGGGCGAGGGCGGCCCCGTCGCGAAGCCGCTCGCCGGCATAGGCCTCCACTTCCCCGGCCTTGCCCGCGGCGGTCTGGACGAGACGGTCACGGACGCTCTTCTCCAGGGCCGACGCCGCGATCCGCGCGGTGATCGCCGTCAGCACGGCACACGGCACGAGGGCGATCACGAGAAACCAGAACAACAGCCGCCCGGCGATCGAACGCCGCATGTCCGACGGTCCGGCCTGGGGTCGCGCGTCGCTCATCGTCGGCCCCCTTCGGCCGCGGCCGGTGGGGCGACCCAGCGGCCGCCCCAGCCGCGGTAGCGCTCGGCCACGAATTGCTCCCATTCCGACCGCGTCCGCGAGATGGGGAACGGCATCGGCCGCACGGCGGTGCGACTGCTCCAGACGACCTCGGCCTGCCCGTCAGGTCGGATCCGACCGATGAAGACCGGCCGCCAGGTGTGCTGGGTCTCGGCATCGATGGAGATGATGCCTTCGGGGGCATCGAGGCTCTGGTGCCGCAAGGTGGCTCTGACCTGGGCCACGTTGGCCGTCTCGGCCTCACGGACCGCCTGGGCCCAGAGGTGTACGCCGTTGTAGGCCGCAACCATCGGGTCGGACGTGGCCCGGTTGGCACCATACCGATCCTGGAACGCCCGCACGAAGGCGGTGTTTTCCGGCCGCTCCAGACTCTGGAAGTAGTTCCAGGCCGCGTAGTGTCCGGCCATGTCGGCTCCCTGCCACTCGTTCTCGCCCACGGCGAATGTGACGATCGGCGTCGTGGTCGGGTCGAGCCCGGCGGCCCGGGTGGCGCGGGCGAAGGGGAGCGCGGAGTCGCCCGCCACCGTGCTCAACACCACGTCCGGTTTGGCGGCCGCGATCCGAGCCACCACGTCGGCGACCTCAGTGGCGCCGAATGGCACGTAGGCTTCACCCGCCAGTTCGGCGCCCAGACCGGTCAACTGGTCCTTCACGATGGCGTTGACGCAATGCGGCCAGACGTAGTCCGAGCCGACGAGGAAAAACCTTCGGGCACCGAGCGACTCCTGGCACCATTGCACGGCGGGGGTGATTTGTTGGTTCGGCGCGGCGCCGGTGTAGACGATGTTGGGCGACTGCTCGAGACCCTCGTAGGCCATCGGGTAGACGAGCAGGTGGTCGGCGGCCTCTACGACGGGCAACACGCCCTTGCGGCAGGCGCT
>VGYP01000330.1 GCA_016872955.1 Planctomycetota bacterium | reverse complement strand
TTCACGCCCGTGCCGCCATGGAGCGTGCCGAGGCTGAGCGTCGGCGGTCCGCAGGGATGGTCGGCGGCGCGGGCCTGGAGTTCTCCTGCCAGCCGCTCGAGGGCGATCGCCGCCCGGGCCGCTGCGTAGAGGGCGTTCTCGCCGCGTTCCGGAAACGCGCCATGGCAGGCGCGGCCGTGCACCCGGATTCGCCACTTCAGCGAGCCCTTGTGGGCCATCACCAGATCGAGCCTGGTTGGTTCGGCCACGACGGCCGCGACCGGCCTGAGGCCGACCAGTTCTCGGGCGGCGGCATCGCCCGCCACCGCAGCCCCCGGATCCCAGAGCCTAGCCAGGGCAATCGCACCCACGAACCCGAACTCCTCACCGACCGTCGCGGCGAGCACCACCGTGGCCCGCCGGGTGGGCTCCGCGGCCAGTCGCTCAAGCGCGGCCACCATCGCGGCCAGACCCCCTTTGACGTCGCAACTGCCCCGTCCGTACATCCGACCGTCCAGCTCCGTCGGCGTGAACGGATCGATCGTCATGCCCTCGGCAGGGACCGTGTCCTGATGGGCGTCCCAGAGCAGCACCGGGGCCCTGGGCGCGGTGGCCTCGAGCCGGGCGATGATGTTGTCGCGGCCGGGGGCGACCGGCTGTCGCGCCCACCGGATGCCGGCCGCCGCGAACCGCTGGGCCAGGTACTCGCTCACCCGGCCTTCCAGATACTGCGGCCCCGAAACGTCGCGGCCCATCGGATTAACGCTCGGCCGGCGGACGAGGTCGGCCAGCACGGAGACGTGGGCGGGCGGTCGCATCGGGGCCACCCTACCAGACCGGGAGATTTCTTTCCCGGGCGATTGGAGGGCGGTACACTTGTCACCAACGGTGTGTCCCGACACCGCCGCCGACCTAGTTGGAGAAGCCGATGCGACGCCTGCAACTCCGCTCGTGGACGGTCTGGTTTCACTGTGTCCGGGCCGGTCTGCGGGCCGCGGTCTGCGGGGGCTGCCTGGCGGTCGCGTCCGACGTCGCGATCGGTGCTGATTCAGCGCCGCGGGCCGCCGACGAGGCTGCGATCCGCGCGGCGGCGGCGGCCTACGTCGCCGCGTTGGGCAAGGGGGACACCGAGACCCTCGCCTCGCTCTGGACAGCCGACGGCGACATCGTCGACGCTGCCGGCAACGTGTTCGGTGGTCGCGACGCGGTCGCGCTCGACAAGGAAGCAGTCGCGGCCGGCGGCGGCCGGCCGGAGTTTCGGGTCGGTGAGATGCGGCTGAGGTTTCTCTCTGACGACGTGGCCATCGAGGATGGCACGGTGGACCTGATCCCGCCCGAGGGTGAGCCGCTCGCCGGGCGGTTCTCTGCGACGTGGCTGCGACAGGGGGGAGGGTGGAAACTGGCCGCCCTCCGCGAGGCCCGGGGCGGCGAGCCGGGCGCCGCGGAGGCGCTCGCCGATCTGGAGTGGATGGTGGGTGACTGGGTGGTGGTCGACGAACCCGACGCCGCAGCGGCGCCGGACAGTCCGACGATCGAGGTCTCCTGCCGATGGAACGCCACGAAGACCTACCTCACTCGCGTGATGATGATTCCGACCGGAAAGGATTCTCCGCCGCTCGAGATTCGGCAGCAGATCGGCTGGGATCCGCTCTCGCGGTCGATCCATTCCTGGGCGTTCGGCTCCGACGGCAGCCATGGAGAGGCCGTATGGAGCCGCGACGGCCGCTCGTGGGTGGCCCAGGCCCGGGCCGTGCAACCTGACGGCGGTCAATCGACGTCGCTCAACGTCTACACCTTCGACGGCAAGGATCGCTGTGCCTGGCGATCGTTGCCGACGCACGTGGGAGGCGAACACGTGCCGCCCGTGAACATGACGATGGTCCGCAAGGCCGCTGCGGGCGGCCAGCCGCGGGGGAACCGATGACGAGCCGCATGATCGATCCGACCGCCGTGAACTCCAGCCCCCGGCTCGCCGTCGTGCTGGTGGCCATGCTCCTGGCGGTGGCCGCCGTGGCCGCCGATCCGCCGGCCAGCGGCGACGTGAAGACGCCCGAGGCCACGGCGAAGGCCGACGACGTCTCCCGCAAGGCCGTAATCATGAGCAGCGAGCGGTGGCGACGGGCGATCTTCGAACTCGGTGAGTGGCTCTCCTCGCAGCAGCTCTACACGGCCCAGGAGGTCAACCGCATCAAGGCCGACTTCAATCGTCGGGTGGCCGGCATGTCGTCGTTCGAACTGGAGTATCTGCTCGACGATCTCGACGCGAAGTTCAAGATCCTCGAGACGCCCGAGGCCACGGACGCCAAGGCCTGGATCGGCCAGTACCTCTCCGTGATGAGCGACCGCAAACGGGCCGAGGTGCTCAGGGACGTGCCCGACGTGGTGACAATGAACTCCGCCCAGTTGCAGCAGGAGATCACGCGTATCGAGCAGAAGCGGTCTGCGCTGCAGCGTCAACAGCAGGCTTTCGATCAGAGCCGCGATCTGCTCGTCCAGCAGGCGGCGGCCAATCGCCAGCAGACCGCGGCGGCGGCCGCTGCTGGCATGGCACAGACACGGTCGGCAGCCTTCTCGCCCTACCACAGTGGCGGCGGCAGCGGCGGAGGTGGCGGCAAGCCCCCCTTCTCGGATGCCAAGGGGTCGGGCGTCAGCGTTGGCGTCGGCCCGTGGGGTGCCTACGTGGGCTTCAACGTCGGCGCGTTCTGACTTCACGCTCGCCGGACGAGTCCTGGCCAGAAATGGGGCTCGGTATTCGGCCTGCGAACCCCCGCAACCGCTGTGCCGGACGGGATTGCCATCCCTGGTCCCGCAAGCGGAGCCCCGCCGCCTTCCGGGCGGCAGATCAGGTGCGAGAGGCCTGGCGACCTGAGGAAGCTAGCGAACGTCGGCCATTCGGATCGACCTGTCGCACCTCCATGGCATTTGGTATTCCCTGGCCGCCGCGGCATTCCGGCCGCGATGTCCAGCATCCCCGCCATGCACACGCCACCTCCACCGATCCGTTCCGTCACAGACCGACCGCGACCGCGGTTCTCGGTCATGCTGCCGACCTACGAGCCCGACGGCAAACTGGCGATTGCGATCGAGTCGGTCCTCGCCCAGGCGCCACCGGCCGACCGCATGGAGATCGTCGTCGTCGACGACGGCTCCAGAACCGACCTCGTCCTGGAGATCGTGGCCGTCGCGGATCCCACGGGGCGGGTCGCCGTCGTGGAGCATCCCGCTCGGCTGGGGCTGTGCGGCAACTGGAACCGGGCGATCGACATGGCGCGGGGCGAGCTCATCCACCTGCTCCATCAGGACGATTTCGTGCTGCCCGGGTTCTACGAGCAAATGGATGCGGCCTTCCGACGGAATCCCGCGATCGGCATGGCGTTCTGCCGCAGTCGGATTATCGACGCCGCCGACCGCACACTCCGCTTGACGTCTCGGCAGCAGTGGACGGCCGGCGTGCTCACCAACTGGCTGCCGAGAATAGCTAAAC
>VGYP01000329.1 GCA_016872955.1 Planctomycetota bacterium | reverse complement strand
AAGGTGATCGACGCCCTGTCCGTCGCCGGGCCGAAGACCGCGCCCGTGGCCCGGATGCTGGCGGCGCTGGGACTCGGCGGCTCGACCGTGCTGGTCGCGCCCGAGAAGCACGATGCCGCTTTTTGGAAAAGTGCCCGCAATATCGCCGGCGTGTCGGTCGCTCCGGTGGCCGAGTTGAATGCCTGGTCGATTCTGCAGCCGCGATCGATCGTGATCACGAAGGCGGCCCTTGATTCGTTCCGGCAGTCTGCCAAGTCAGATGCGGCTCCAGCCGGTCGTACCGCCGCCCGTCGTCCGCGGGCCGCCGCTGCCAAGGCTTCCCGCGGCCGCAAGGAGGTGACTTGATCCATGGCCGTTCCAGTCTCCCCGCCGCCGGTCCTGAATCCCCGGCTCGAGCCGTCCCATGTCCTTCTCCGTCCGCTGGTGACGGAGAAGGGCATGCATCGTGCCAACCGTCACAATGCGTATTCCTTCGAGGTCGCCACGGCGGCCACGAAGGCCGACATTCGGCGGGCGGTCGAAGAGCTGTTCAACGTCAAGGTCGAGAAGGTGGCCATCCAGAATCGGCGGGGCAAGGACCGGCGTGGCCGGATGCGTCCGGTCGCCGGTAAGCCCTGGAAAAAGGCGATCGTCACCCTGGCGGCCGATTCCAAGATCAACCTGTTCTAGTTCGGTCTGTTTTCGTTCAACCCGTTCCCGTCCGGCACTCCTACACCGATCCGATGGGCATCCGCACCTACAAGCCGACCAGTCCTGGACGCCGCGGTGCGAGCGTCTCCGACTTCGCCGAGTTGACGCCCGGAGCCGACGTGCCGAAGGGGCTGCGTCACCGCAAGCGCAAGACCGGCGGCCGCAACAACCAGGGCAAGATCACCGCCCGTCATCGTGGTGGCGGTCACAAGCAGCACTACCGGCTGATCGATTTCCGGCGGAACAAGGACGGTGTGCCGGGCACGGTCCACTCGATCCAGTACGACCCCAACCGCACCTGCCGCGTGGCCCTCGTGCATTACGCCGACGGCGAGAAGCGGTTCATCCTCGCGCCGGAAGGCCTGGCGGTGGGCCGCAAGGTGGAGAGCGGCGAGACGGCGCCGCCGGAAGTTGGTAACTGCCTGCCGATGACGGTGATCCCGCTGGGCATGCAGGTCCACAACGTTGAACTGCAGCCGGGCCGCGGCGGCCGCATGTGCCGGTCGGCCGGGGCTGCGGCCACGCTCGTGGCCCGCGAGGCGGGGTGGGCCCAGCTCACGCTGCCCTCCGGTGAGATTCGTCGCGTGCCCGCGAACTGCCGCGCCACGATCGGCGTGATCGGCAACGGCGACCACATGAACGTTCGTCTGGGCAAGGCCGGTCGTTCCCGCTGGATGGGCATCCGCCCGCACGTCCGCGGCACGGCGATGAATCCGATCGACCATCCGCACGGTGGTGGCGAGGGGCGGACCAAGGGCGGCCGTCATCCCGTCAGCCCCTCCGGCAAGAGCGCCAAGGGCGGCGGTACCCGCAAGCCCCGCAAGCCGTCGGGTGCCTCCATCCTGCGCCGCCGCAAGAGCCGGCGCTACGGCCAGTTGAAACTGAGGTAATGCCATGGGACGCAGTGCGAAGAAGGGGCCCTACGTCGACCCCCGCGTGTTCGAGAAGGTGGAAGCCCAGCTGGCCAGCGGCAAGCGGGATGCGATCAAGACCTGGTCGCGGGCCTGCACGATCGTGCCGGAGTTCGTTGGCCTGACCTTCATGGTCCACAACGGAAAGCAGCACCTGAAGGTGTTCGTCACCGAAGACATGGTCGGTCACAAGCTCGGCGAGTTTGCCCCGTCACGAACGTTCCGGGGTCATGGTGGCAAGGCGAAGGAGGCTCCGGCGCTCAAGTAGTGCCCGAGGTGTAGCGATGCCCTACACGGCCATTCACAAGTACGCCCGGATCAGTCCCCGCAAGGTGCGGGCGCTGGCCGATCTCGTTCGCGGCAAGTTCGCCGACGAAGCGCTCGACATTCTTCGTTTCCAGCCCCACCGCGGGGCTCGGATGCTGGAGAAGGTGATCAAGAGCGCCCTGGGCAATGCCGAAAACCAGCAGGCCGCCGGTATCGACGATCTGGTGGTGGTCGACGCCCGCATCGACCCCGGCCCGATGTTCAAGCGGCACCGGCCGCGGGCCCGGGGCATGGCGTTCGGGATCAAGCGGCGGATGTCGCACATCAAGGTCGCGCTCGATGCCCCGGTGGCGTCGGGCGAAGCCGGAGCGGAGTGAGGACCAGCACCATGGGTCAAAAAGTCCATCCGACCGGTTTTCGCACGGGTGTCACCGAGCCGTGGAAGAGCCGATGGTATGCCTCCAAGAAGGAGTTCCGTGGGCTGCTGCTCGAGGACTTCAAGGTGCGGCAGTTCCTCAAGACCAAATACCGCTCGGCCGCGATCCCGAAGGTGGAGATCGAGCGGACGCGGGACGAGGTCAAGGTGATCCTGCACTGCGGCCGCCCGGGCGTGATCATCGGCCGCAAGGGGCAGGAGGTCGACCGGCTGCAGGAGGAGCTCGAGCAGTTGCTCGGCCGCAAGGTCAACCTCAAGGTCGAGGAGGTGTCCCGACCGGAGATCCAGGCGCAACTCGTGGCCGAGGACATCGCCGACCAGCTCACGAAGCGGGCGGCCTTTCGCCGGACCCTCAAGCGGGCGCTCGACACGACCATGGACGCGGGGGCGAAGGGCGTGAAGATCCAGCTTGCCGGCCGGCTCGGCGGAGCGGAGATGTCGCGGTGCGAGAAGGGCATCGCCGGGGCGATGCCGCTGTCCACGCTGCGGGCCAAGATCGACTACGGGTTCTGCGAGGCGCCGACCCCGCAGGGCAACATCGGAGTTCAGGTGTGGGTGAACCAAGGCATGTACGAGGAGGATGGCGATGGCGCTGATGCCCAAGAGGGTCAAGCACCGAAAAAGCCAAAGAGGTCGTATAAGAGGTGACGCCTCCCGCGGGAATCGCGTCGTCTTCGGCGACTTCGGCCTCCAGGCCGAGCAGCCGGGATGGCTCGCCGCGGCGACCATCGAGGCCGGACGTATCGCGGCGCAGCAATACCTGCGGACCGACGGGCGGCTGTATGTCCGTGTCTTTCCGCACAAACCGATCACCTCGATCCCGCTCGAGACCCGCATGGGTAAGGGTAAGGGCGAGCCGGAGTATTGGGCGGCCGTGATCAAGCCGGGCATGATCCTGTACGAGATCGGCGGGGTGCCGGAAGAGGCCGCCCGCATCTGCATGGCGCGGCTGGCGCACAAGATGCCGCTGCGGGTGCGGTTCGTGAGACGGCGGGTGATGTAGGCCCGAGACGGGCGGCGATTGTTTGAGCGAATCAGGACCACGGGTGAGTCATGAGCAAGGCGAAGGAACTCAGGGAAATGGCCGACGAGCAGATCCGGCTGGTGTGGAAGGACGCCGCCGAGTCGCTCTTCCGGCTCCGCGTGCAGGCCCAGACGGAAAAACTGGCCGCCCCGTCGGA
>VGYP01000328.1 GCA_016872955.1 Planctomycetota bacterium | reverse complement strand
GAGTGCGAGGATCCGGCGGACGCGGTCGGGCTCACCATCGACGAGGATCGCGCTCGCACGCCGCAGGGCCCGCACGCGGACATCGCCGCGACCGTCGGGCGGTGCCGACCGGTCAAGGCGGTCCAGGAAGGCGGCGATGTCGAGCAGCTTCGCGCGGTGCTCCATAAAATAGAGGTCGACCACACGCGGGCCCGGCAGGGGACAGGTCGGTGGTGGCATGCGTCTGGTCTCCGCGCTGGCTCTGGGCACGTCCCCGGGGCGCGTGGCCGCCGCGACCGGGATCAGCACCATGATCGTCTCTGCCCCGCTGTGTCGCCAGTCAGGTGGCCCGCCGCCGCCGCACGCCATGCGGCCGGGGTGGCTCGGCCAGCGGCTCGACCAGGGCCAGGCCGTGCAAACGGTACTCGCGGCCGGAGGACAGGTCGAAGCAGGCCCGCCGACTGCGGACCATCCGCCCGGCCCGGAAGACCCCGCCGCCGGCCACGCGAAACAGCGCCTGCTCGGCGAGATCCTCCACGCGGACGTGGCCAACGGGCGGCGGGTCGAACTCGGCCAGCGCGAGCAGCAGCCGACGATCGCTGCAGGTGGCAGCCGCCGGCCTGTCGACCGCGTGCGCCAGCGCTGTGGCCACCGTCGGCGGCACCATGTTCGCGGCCAGGATCGGCCTCAGCAGACCGCCGAACTCCTGCTGCCACTCGCGGCCGTGCGGCCGGAGCCGCCGCCGCCCGCGATGTCGCTGCCAGGTAGCGGCATGCGCGATCTCGTGCAGCAGCGTGGTCAGGAAGGCGTAGGGATTGAGGTCTTCGTTGACGGTGATCCGATGCCTGACGACGCCGGCGGCTGGCGGCTGGTGGTCGCCGAGTTTCGTCCGCCGCGGCTGCGAGAGCCGCAAGTCGACGGCGTGCTGCGCGAGCAGTTGGCCGACGTAGCCGCGGGCCGGAGCGGGCACCTGCGGCGGCACGATCGACGCGGGAGAAGCCCCCTCGACAGGCGGCCGACGGAGGGCACATCGGGTCAGCGACCAGGCCATGTCTTCAGCCGTCGGAGTCGACGATCTCGAGCGGGGGGATGTCATCGGCCGCGACCTCGTGCGTCGCGAAGTAGCGGTCGATCGCGACCATGTCATGCTCGGTGGGTGGCGCCGGCGTGTCGTCGCGGTCGACCGGCTCCAGTCGTGGTCGACCGACGACGATCGTGGTCCGCTCCTCGACGTGTCACCGAGGGCCGAAGTGGAACCCCCCGTAGTTCATCGTCTTAGCCTTCACGGCGTCAACCCCGCCGCACCAAGAGGCCTCGGAGAACACCCGGTGCACGGCCCGCCAGGGACGATCGCGATCCACGCAGGCCTCGTCGTGGACGAAGGAGGCTTCAGGAAACTCGCCCGCGAAAGGGCCGCCGATCACTGTCGAGAAGGCCCGTGAAATGCTTGTCCCATCCAGGACGATCCACGGACGCGCATCCCAGCTCACGCCCTGCGGGTCGACGTGGGCGAAGGGCTCGAGCAGCGTCATCGTGCGGCCGTCTTCCTCCCAGCGGGCCACCACCCGCCCAGCGAAGCGGCCCCACGCCTCGAAGGCCGTCACCAGCGGCCTGACACGTTCCGGCAGGCACGACTCGTCGCCCGCGAGCCGCGTCACGATCCCGTCCCGCTTGATCGCCAGGCCGTTCTGCCTGAGGTCGTAGCCCCGCCCCATCCGCGGCTCGCATGCCCCCTCCAGACCGGAGCCCGCGACCAGGGTCTCGAGCGCGGCCCACTCGCCGGCGGGCAGCGTCGCCAGATGAAGCCTGAGCCCGCGCCACGCCCCGGCGAATCCGCTCAATTCGAGCAACACGATCTTTACGCCCGACGCTCCCACGGGAGCCCGCAGTATGCCTCAGCTTGCATCTCCACGGCACCCGAATCATCGTTGACGTTGGCGATCGGGCCGCGGCGGCGGCCGCGGTGCGGGAAGGTGCCTCCCAGACGCGATCCGCGCATGCAATCCGCATTCGTCACCGGTGCCACCGGATTCATCGGCCGCCACCTCGTCGCGGGTCTGCTCGACCGCGGCGTGGCCGTGAGGGCGTTGGTCCGATCACCGGCAAAGGCGGGCCATCTGCTCTGCGAGGGCGTCGAGATCGTGGCCGGATCGCTCGCCGACGTCGACGGCTGGCGGACGAAGCTCTCCGGCTGCGACGCGGTCTTCCATGCGGCCGGCCTGGTGGCCGCCCGTCGCCACCGCGAACTGCACGACGTCAACGCCGCCGCCGTCGGCCGACTCGCCGACGCGTGCGCCGCCGTCCACATGCCGCCCGCGCTCGTGCACATCTCCTCGCTGGCCGCCGGCGGTCCCGCCCCGCGTGAGGCGGCCCGCGAAGAGGCCGATCCACCCCGGCCGGTGTCGGCCTACGGCGCGAGCAAACTCGCGGGAGAGCAGCTCCTGGCGAGCAGGGCCGGCCGGCTGCCCATCACGGTCGTCCGGCCGGGCATCGTCTTCGGTCCCCATGAGACCAGCGTGGCGGCGATGTTCCAGGCGGTGCAGTGGACGCGGCTGCACCTCACGATGGGATTCCGCTCGCCGCCACTGTCGCTTGTCTCCGTCGCCGACCTGATTCCCCTGGTCGTGGCAGCGGCCGACCAGGGTGAGCGGCTGCCGGCCGACGGGGCTGCGTCCCCTGGCACGGGCATCTACCATGCCGTCGACGACCGCGAGTTTCCGACCCATGGTGAGTTCGGCCGGCGCATCGCCAGGGCCATCGGCGTGACGACCCTCGTGATGCCGCTGCCGGTGCCGATCGCCTGGCCCGTAGCGGCCGCGATCGAGGCCTTCTGGAACCTCCGCGGCCAGCCGAGCATCGTCTCCCCCGACAAACTCCGCGAGGCGACCGTCTCCTCGTGGGCCGCGTCGGCGGCCCAGGCCCGTCGCGACCTGGGCTTCTGCCCGCGTGTCAGCCTCGATGAGCGACTGGCGGAGACGGCCGCCTGGCTGCGGGGTCACGGCGGCCTCTGAACGACGGCCGCCGAGGCTGGTACTCTCTCGGCGGTTCGATCCGTTGCCCCCCAGAGAGCCGTGCCATGTCCTCGCCCGATCACCGGCCGCACCCGGCCGCCGCGCTGCTCACCAGGCGGGCCTTCACGGCCGTCGCCGCCGTGGCGGCGGCCGCCACCACGCACCCCGCCGCCGCGCGGGCCCGCCGCCTGGCCGACGAGACGATCGTGGGTGAGGGGGAGCATGCTTACCGGGTCCGCCACCAGTTCGCAAAGCTCCCCGACCGCTTCACGTGGCAGACCACCCACGGCGTGGCCGTCGATACCGCCGGCAACCTGTACGTCATCCACGAGGGCCATCGGGAGCAGAAGGATCATCCCGCGATCTTCGTGTTCGACCCGGCCGGCACCTTCGTGCGTGCCTTCGGCAGCCAGTTCCAGGGAGGCGGCCACGGCATCGAAGTCCGCCGCGAGCGCAACGAGGAGTTTCTCTACGTCTGCGGCTACCAGCAGTCCAAGT
>VGYP01000327.1 GCA_016872955.1 Planctomycetota bacterium | reverse complement strand
TAAGGCCTTGATCTTCGGCTCAACGGGGCGAACGATGCCGCACATGCTAAGGACACAGCAGGCAACTAGAAAAAATCGGCTCATCATTTCGCATCTCAGTTCCGGAAAAGGGTCGCGATCAAAATCCGCGGATCGCTACGACGCTCGGACGCGGGATCGCTCTGCCGCCATCGGGCCAGTGGCTGGTCAGTTTATCGAGCGACGCAGTGAGTTCGCCGGGGTGCTGGACGGACAAGAAGAGCGTCTTCCCGTCTTCGGTGAACCACGGGCCGGTCAATTCCGCTTCGATTGGCCCGCTGGCGAACTGGAACGCATCGCCGGCGGAGTCGCCGGTGGTCGGCACGACGAACAGCCCGTTGTTGCCGAACGGTTTGTACGCGCCGCTGCCCATCTTGTCGGACGACATGTCGCAAACCACCCACAAGTTCCCCTCGTGGTCGAAGGCGAGGTTGTCCGGGCAGGCCAGACCTGACTGCGGGCCGCCGGCCAGGAAGATCTCGTACCGGAACGAAGTCGTGGCCGCATCGTCGTTGTCTTCCACCAACCTCACGATATGGCCATAAAGGTTGCCGTGCCGAGTGTTGTTGGTCAGTGCCACGTACACACTGCCGTCGCGTGGATGGACTTCGCAATCCTCACAACGATCCAGCGGCGTGGCCCCGAGAACGCGAGCTGCAATGCGGGTGTGTATGAGCAACTCGGCCTGATTGGTGATCTGAAAGGTCGAGTCGATCTTCTTGGCGGCGGCATATGCAGCGGACTCTTGAATGACCTTCGCGGTTTGCGCGGTGAAGACCATCGGGATCCAGCGTCCCTTGGCCAGATCGGCCGCGTACAGCGTTCCTTCTTGCAGCCGCTTCCGGCGATCCGCCCGTGTCGCTTTTGGGTCGTCCGGTTCGTCGGAGACAAATTTGTAAAGGTGTTGGTCGACTTCGTCATCGCCCATGTAGACAACGACGTGCCCTTTCGCACCGCGGGTGACGGCCGCATTCTCGTGCTTGAACCGGCCAAGCGCCGTGTGCTTGAGTGGTGGCAGTTCACCGTATGGATCGACCTCCATCACCCAGCCGAACCGGGTCTCGTCGATCGCCTGTTTCGGGTCGTCCGACCAGCGGTAGAAGAAGTCTTTCGGGTCGGTCCCATTAAAGTCTGGGTAGTTCTCTTCGCAAGAGAGAGCGGTGAACCAAGGGGTCCGACCGCCGGAGCAGTTCCCCAGCGAGCCGACGGCCGAATTCAGCATCCCAGAGGCCGGGCCGGTCAGGGCGATCTCCGGGTAGGCCGCCGTAATCCGACGGTGGAACTTCGAGTTCGCCACGAGCTTCCACTGCTCCCCGTCGAGTTTGACGTGAACCACGCTCCCGCCCACGGCCAGCCGCTCGGCCGCGATCTGCCCCGGCGTCTTCTTCTTGCCCGCCCTGTAATCGGCAGGTGTGTAGCCCGATTGGAACAGCGGGTTCGGGTACTCGTGGTTGACCCAGAGCAAGCCTTCTGTCGAACTGCGACCACCTCTCAGGGCGTCGATCGGGAAGTAGGCGATGAAGTCGTTGTTGAAGCCGAACCGCTCGGCGGAACCGTCCGGAGCCTTCGACCCAAGCGGGTGATCCCAACCCACGACGACATCCGCCCGAAAGCCCGTAGGAACCACGAGTTCATCGGCGGAACTCGCCGCGATCGGTGCA
This sequence comes from Planctomycetota bacterium, assembly GCA_016872955.1. Taxonomy (GTDB): domain Bacteria; phylum Planctomycetota; class Planctomycetia; order Pirellulales; family UBA1268; genus QWPN01. Next base: position 1,810 of record VGYP01000327.1, on the reverse strand, counting down.
AAGAAATGAAGTGGCTTCCCCTTTCGTCGTGGAGACGGAAAATCGGAGGCAGCCGCCGGTTGGCCCGCCACAAGGGCGGCATAGCTACCGACACCGAGGTACGTCAGAAATGCTCGGCGCGAGTGCAACATGGCGAACTCCTCACGACATTGTTCACTTCTTGTTTATGACCTCGCCCGGCTTCCAGCCTAGGACAATCGTCGTCGGGGACACTTTCTCCCGAGGATCGAATGTGAACGCGTTCGACTCGGTCGCCTTCGTGACGAGTTTCAACCCGTCGAGGAACTCGTCGGCCGACAGCAGCGTGTCGGGTTGGCCGTCCACGGCATAGGCCATCGGAAAGATGTAACGCTTCGGTTTGATGGCGCTCACAACGTCCTTCGCATCGGCACCGTTGAGCACGTATACGCCCCCGACGGGGACGAATAACACGTCCACCGGGCCGATCGCTTTCACCTCGGTCTCCGACAGGGTGTGGCCGAGATGGCCGAGGTGGCAGAACGTCACCCCTTCGATCTCGACGACAAAAGTGGCGTTCTTGCCCCACTTCTTCCCGCCCTCCGCGTCGCGATAATTCCCGACGGTTCGGAACCGATACGACGCCTCCTCCACTTTGACTTTTTCGTCTAGCGGGTTCCAGTCCCAGGGTCGGCTGGGCCGCTCAAGCTTGTACCCGCGGAGAACTCGAACCTTGTTCGTATCCGTGGCATCTTCGATGGCCCCTTCGAGCCGTTCCTTGTCCGCGTGCGGATGGCTCTGGCAGACGATATCCGCTCGAATTTTGTCCTTGCGGGGGAATACCGGCATCACCTGAGGCTCGAAGGCGATCACCCGTCCGGACGGGATTGTAACGGTGAAGAACGCCTGCCCGTACCACCGGACAGTGAATCGTGGGTTGTCCTCCTTCGGCTGGGCCGACGAAACCGTGGCAAGGAGGAGGAGGCTGACAGCGGCGAGAATCTTCGTCATGGACACACCTGAAGTCGGGAGGTTATAGTGCTCGGGTGCTATGCGTTCGGGCTTCAGTAGTCGATCACGACGCACAGCCGCTTGCCGCCGTCGGGCACCTCGGGGGAACGGTGGTGAACGCCGTCCTGGTGCATCGGGTGCTTGTGCCCTTTGAGGAACACCAGCCCGTACAGCGGGGCCACACGGACGACCTCTTCGCCGGTGAACAGGTACTCGGTCGTCGGCCCGTGGTACGTCGTGACGAGGCGGACGTGGACGTTGTCGCAGTGGAACTTCGGGCACGAATGGATTCGCACCATCTCGATCCGCAGATTGGCCGTGCGGATTCCGAACTGTTCCAAGAAACTCTGACCGAGTTCGGTGATGTCGGCGGCGAGCGCTGGCGAGTCGATGCACAGCGCCTGCAACCCATCTGCAACGCGCGTCGGCAGGTTTCGCCGTCCGAAGGTTGCTCGGAACTCTCGAACCTCGCCGGCTGGAATGGCATCGGCAACGCCTTCGGGCGTCGCCCGAACGACGACCAGGATGTCCTCGTTTCCAGTGTCGAAGGCCCGGAGTTGTTCGTCATCCCACGCCGTTCGAGTGGCACGGTTCCATGACTTCAGCATGATAACTCCTCGACAGATTATCCCGCCACACGGCGATACCATTCGACGACTCGCATCCGATGCGGCTCGCCCTACAGTTGCACAAACTTGACAGCCTCAGCCGATTTCACATCACTGAGGGCTGCGATCCGCTGCCGGGCGAAATCCTGAGTCAGCGCGATCTTGCACTTCACCGTGACGCAGTGGACCCACGCCTCGTAGGTCGTCGAAATGTCGTTGGACGTCATCACACT
>VGYP01000326.1 GCA_016872955.1 Planctomycetota bacterium | reverse complement strand
CATGACTGACATCGCACGCCGGGCAGGAATGAGTCGTCGCGGTGTGGTGAAGGCCATCAAGGGGCTGAAACGACGCCGGCTGATAGAGGTCGCGACCCGCGGCTCCATCAACGGCACACCCAACGCCTACCGACTTCTCAACCCCGGAGCCTAGTGAACCGTGATTCCCTACCCTAGTGAACCCAGAGTGTCGAACCTAGTGAACCGGGGTTCCCACATCCCAGAAGGAGAAGGGGCGACGGCTGCCTTGCCGGCCGCCACCGCCCCCGCACACAAGCGGAGGACCGCAGCCCCGAGCGTGCAGCGAGAGACGTTCGCAACGTCCCGTCGCCTGGAGTTCCTGTCGGTGCCGGAACTGGAGAAGCAGTCGGGCTACACCCGCGACCGCTGGCCCGAAGTCATCGTCAAGGAGCTCATCGACAATGCCCTGGATGCCTGCGAGGAGGCCGGCGTTGCCCCTGAGATCACGTTTGAGATCAGCGACGAGCGGATCGTAGTCGAGGACAACGGGCCTGGGATGCCTGCGTCCACGGTGGCCGGCATCATCAACCTGGACGAGCGGGTTTCCAGCCGGCAAGCGTACATGGCACCGGATCGCGGGGCGCAGGGCAACGCGACAAAGGTACTCGTCGGGATGCCGTTTGCCTTGCGTCCCGACGCCCCCGGCAAGCTGGTGATCGAGGCCCACGGGCAGCGTCACGTGCTGGCCGTCACCGTGGACGGGCTGTCCGACACGCCATCGGTCACGCTGCACACTGAGCCTGGAGTTGTAAAAACCGGCACCCGCGTTGAGGTGCATTTACCTTGCTCGACGACCGACCCAGACACGTCGCCGTTTTTACAAAACGGTGCGGACGGCGATGACCTGTGTTCGGGCATCATGCGGATGACGGTCGCCTACATGGCGTTCAACCCGCACCTGAGCCTGTCGCCAACGTGGCACGGGGAAGCCTACGGGCAGCATCAGCCGTCCGATCCCGCGTGGGCCAAGTGGCGGCCGTGCGACCCGACGAGCGTGCATTGGTACACCGCTGACAAGTTCGCGGAGCGGGTCAAGCGGTGCATCGCAGCCGACCGGGCCGCCGGCCAGGATCGGCCAGTGAGTCAGTTCGTGCAGACGTTCGACGGGATGTCGGGCAGCGCCGTGAGGCGTGACCTGCTTGCGGAGTGTGGACTGACTCGCACCGGGTTGTCAGCACTGGCCCCTGATGGTGAGCCCGACATCGAGCTCATCGGCCAACTGCGTGACGCGATGCAGAGCCGTGCCAAGGTCGTGCCGGCGAAGCGGCTAGGGCTGATCGGCAAAGAGCACCTCCAGCGGATTGCCGCGGACTGCGACGGCGACCTCGATACGTTTCGATACGTGAAGGTGTTGCACGACGACGAGTCATCGCCCGGCGTGACTGAGATCGGATTCGCCGTGCGACCGAGCGACAAAGGGCGGTTCATGCTCTGCGGCGTGAACTGGTCCGCTGCCCTACGTAATCCGTTTCGGCTACGGCACGGGTCGTTTGATTCATCGCTCGATGCCCTACTTCAACAGCAATACGCGGGCGACGATGAGCCTGTCGTGCTCATCATCCACCACGTTCAAGTAGGTGCCACGTACACCGACCGCGGCAAGGGCACCTTGTCACTGTCGCAAGCGATGTCAGAGCGGATTCGCGAAGCCATCGAGAAGGCCACGGGACCGTGGGCCAAGCAACGCAGGGCCGAGGACCGTGAGCAGTCGCGACGACTGCGCCGCGATGAAGCGATGAAGGTCCACAAGCCGCGGCAACTCACCGTCAAGGAAGTGGCACACGAGATTATGCCGGAGGTGTACGAACAGTTGTCGAGTGATGGCCGTGGCGGCCGGCTGCCGGTCAACGCGAGGCAGTTCATGTACGGCGTGCGACCGATCATCCTGAGCCGCACCGGCAAATCGCAGTTTGACGATGCCTACTTCACGCAGACGATTCTCCCAGACTTCATCGCGAACAACCCGGACCTGACCGCGGGCTGGGATGTCGTCTACGACGACCGCGGTCACTTCACCGAGCCGCATACGCGACACGAAGTCAGCCTGGGCACGATTGACGTTCGGCAATATCTGAAGTCATGCGGGCCGCGGACGGCTGGCCTGCCGACCGTAGCCGTCACCGACGTGGGGTTGTTTCCAACGCGAGGGCCGTGCAATCGGTTCAAGGCTGCGCTGTTCATCGAGAAGGAAGGCTTTACGGAGTTGTTTGGTCGTGTGCGGCTGGCCGAGCGGTATGACTTGGCAATCATGTCCACGAAGGGACTGAGCAATGTCGCGGCCCGACGGCTGATCGACGAGATATGCGGAGCGTCGGACGGTGAGCCGGTGCGGCTGTTCGTGCTGCACGACTTCGACAAGGCCGGCTTCTCAATCCTGGGCACGTTGCGGCAGGACACACGACGGTATCAGTACCAGCACGACTTCGAGGTTATCGACCTGGGCGTGCGGCTCGATGACGTTCGACGGTGGAGCCTGCAATCGGAACCCGTGACCTACAGTCGCGGCACCTCCGGCAGTCGTGACAACGCGGACCCCGGCGACAACCTGCGTGAGAACGGCGCGACCGATGATGAAGTGGAGTTCCTGGTCAGTGAGCCAGAGGTCATCTATGCCAACGGCAAACGGAAGTTGATTTACAACGGCAACCGCGTCGAACTCAACGCCTTCACTCCGCAGGACTTCATCGCGTTCATCGAGGAGAAGCTAGAGGCCCACGGCGTGAACAAGGTCGTGCCGACCGACGACGCCACGCTGGCGATGCAATACCGCCGCGGTATCGCGAGGGCAGAGTTGAATCGGCAAGTTGCCGAAATGGCGAAGCAGTTGGTCAGCACGGCCGCCCAGTGCCCGGTGCCGGCAACCTTGCGTGCCGATGTCGAGGCGATGCTGCGAGATGACCCGTCGATACCGTGGGATGTCGCCGTGCTGCGGATCGCGGGGCGTGCGTGACCGGTGACGTTGCATCCACCGTCACCGCATGGCCCCTCGACGACAACTGCAAGGACGCTGGACGCTGCCGCTATGGTGCGGATAGAGGGCCACACGATGCACACCACGATGCTGCCGGAACTGGAAACCTACTCGCGAGTCGAGGCTGCCGCCCGCCTGGGTGTGTCGCCCGGCACGCTCAAGAAGTGGGCCATTGAGGGCCGAGGGCCACGCTACTCCCGCACGGGCGCGGTGAAGGGCAAGACGATCTACTCGGCGGCCGACTTGGCCGCATGGCTGGCCGCACGCAAGACAACGCCACGGGCGTGCCGTGGCGGATCGACTGGTTGACTCTGGAGGTTCAACGATGGTTCGCAGGACGAAGGACGATGGTGCCGTTGCCGTGGCCGAGGCCGTGAATCCTGACGTGATCGCCGCGCGTGTCGCCGCTGCCGACGCCGAGGCTCGCAAGGCCGAGGCCGCCGCAGACGTGCTCCGGTGGCGTGAGATTGTCGGCAGCATCGCCGACGGGCACGAGC
>VGYP01000325.1 GCA_016872955.1 Planctomycetota bacterium | reverse complement strand
CGATTCGCTATTCGATCAGCCTGCTCCCTGCCAACGCGTACAGCCCGCGGCTGGCCGACGACCGGGTCGGCTACTTCGTGACCGCCCTCAAGGACTTCTCCCAGCAGATCGACGAGGACCGTTTCGTCCGCTACATCAACCGCTGGCACCTCGAGAAGGCCGATCCGAAGGCGGCTGTCTCCCCGCCCAAGAAGCCGATCGTCTTCTGGATCGAGAACACCGTGCCCTTTCGCTACCGTCCGGCCATTCGTCGGGGCATCGAGTCGTGGAACGAAGCCTTCGAGAAGGCGGGGTTCGCCGGGGCGATCGAGGTGCGGCAGCAGCCCGACAAGACCGAGTGGGATCCGGAGGACGTCAACTACAACACCTTTCGCTGGATCACCGCCGGCCAGGGCTTTGCGATGGGGCCATCCCGGGTCAATCCCCGCACCGGCCAGATCCTTGACGCGGACATCATCTTCGACGCCGACTTCCTGCAGTTCTGGCGGCGTGAGTACGAGACCTTCACCCCGGCGGCGGTGGCGGCCCTCACCGGAGGCAGCCCGGGCACGGTCGGCTCGACGTCCGCGTCGCACTGCTGCAACGCCTGCGCGCTGTTTTCGGGTCATGCCCGGGAGACCGCGCTGGCCGCCACTGCGCTGGCCGTCAACGCGCCGGGCGGGCTCTCGGAGGAGGAGAAGGAGAACCTTGTCGTGCAGGGGCTGACGCAGGTGGTGATGCACGAGGTCGGCCACACGCTCGGCCTGCGGCACAATTTCAAGGGCAGCGCCTTCCGCAACCTGGCCGATTTCAACGACCGTGAGAAGACGACCGCATCAGGCGGTAGCACGAGCGTGATGGACTACGTCCCCGTCAATATCATGCCGAAGGGCAAGACGCAGGGCGAGTATTACGCAACCACACTGGGCCCGTATGACCTCTGGGCCATCGAGTACGGCTACACGCTGCTGGGGGGCGGGCCCGAGGCTGAGAAGAAGTCGCTCGACACAATCGCCGCCCGCAGCGGTGAGCCGGCCCTCGCGTACGCCACCGACGAAGACACCGAGTGGGGGGATCCGGACCCGCTCTCCGCCCGTTTCGATCTGGGCAGCGATCCACTGGAGTTCGCGCGGGTGCGGGCGGAGCTGGTGGCCCAGGTGATGCCCGGCATCGTCGAGCGGATGACGGCCACCGGTGACGACGGCGGGTACGGCCGGGTTCGCCAGGCCTTCGGCATCCTTGTGGCCACGCACGGCCAGGCGATGTATCACGCGGCCCGTCTCGTGGGTGGCTTGTACGGGTCGCGGAGCCACAAGGGCGACGCCAACGCCGTGCCGCCGTTCCGTGTGGTCGAGGCGGCGAAGCAGCGGGAGGCAGTGGTCCTGCTGGCCGAAAAAATGTTCAGTGCCGAGCCGTTCTCGTTTCCTCCGGACCTCTACAACCAGCTGGCCGCCACTCGCTGGCTGCACTGGGGCGTGGACGAGGTCGACCGCGAGGACTACGCCGTGCACGACGTGATCCTGATGTGGCAGGATCGCGTGCTTGGCAGGCTTCTGGACCCGCTGGTGCTCGGCCGCATCCGGGACAACGAACTGAAGGTGGCGGTCGACCAGGATGCCTTCACCACAGCCGAGTTGTTCGACAAGCTCGGCAAGGCGGTGATGCGGGAGGTGGAGGCGACCGCACCGGGCGAGTATTCGGCCCGCAAGCCGGCGATCGCAAGCCTCCGCCGGGGGCTGCAACGCGCGTACGTGGCCCGCCTGGCGGCGATCGCGATGGCGGGGGGCGCCGCCAATCCCGACGCGCAGTCGCTGGCCGCCGAGCAGTTGCGTGCGCTCGATGCCGCGATCGCGGCCCTGCTGGCCAAGGAGGGCGTCGCGCTCGATCCTTACTCACGGTCGCACCTGGGTGAACTGCGGGGGCGGATCGCCAAGGTGCTCGACGCCGACCTCCTCCTGCCTCGGCCCTGAGAGCCGACCATCGCCGGAGCCTGCCCGATGCGTCTGGTGCTCGCCATTCTCAAGCCATCGCAGGTCGAGAGCGTGCGGCAGGCATTAGCTTCGGTGGACGTGACGCGGATGACCATCTGCGACGGGCAAGGATGGGCCGAGACCGGCGGACTCGTGCAGCAGGCCGTGATCGAGCTCGCCGTCAACGACGACTTCCTGTCCCGCACGACCGGGGCCATCGAGGGCGTCCTGGCGGCCTGCGGAGAGACGCTCGACGGACGGCTCTTCACGCTGCCCCTGGCGTCGGCCGTGCAGCTCTACCACGAGGTCCGGGGGCCGGAGGCGATCTGATGACGCGAGACGTGCCACACCGTGGGCGGGAGGCAGGCGGCCATGGCGGATGACCTCCGGGTGCTGCTCGTCTCGCCCGACCTGATGGCCGTGAGCCGGATCGCCGGCCTGTGTCGCGAGCAGAACGCTACGCTCGAATCGCTCCGCGGGCTCGGCGACGCGCCGCGTGGCGGGCCGTACGACGTCGTGCTGTTGGATCTGCAGTCGTTGCCGCACGACCCCGCGGTCGTCGTAGCGCGGGCGAGGAATCTCGCGGCGGGCGAGCCGGACGACGTCGCCGCCACGATCGTCGCCTTCGGTCCGCACGTCGCCAAAGACAAGCTGCAGCAGGCCCACGACGCCGGGGCCGACCTCGTGGTCAGCCGCGGCGAGTTGCTTGGTGGATTCGCAGGGCTTGCCCGCCGCTGGCGCGAACGCCCGGGGCACGCATGAGCCTCGTGCCCCGCACCTCCGTGACCGGGGGCTTCCCCGCTGGTGGGCTACCCTTGCCTTCGAGCCGGCCGAAAGGTCCCGCGAAGCCCGGGGCTAGAGGGTGAAGATCGCACTCGGGGCCGCCGGATTAGGCCGGCTGGCTGCCTGGCTCGTCGAGCACGACCTCGTCGAGCGGTGTGCCGTCCACGTCTTGCCGCAGCACCAGATAGGTGGCGGTGGCCAGACACCAGAAGTAGCCCCAGCCGAAGGAGGCAAGCAGGTTCCGCAGTCCCTGCGACCAGAACCGTACCGCCTCCACCCCCCACGCATCGGTCAGCGGCCCTGAGGAGGCCAGCCCATCGACCACGGCGGCCGTGCGGTCGTGCCCCATCCCGAAGCTCACCGCCCACATCGCCAGCGTGCCGGTGGCGTCGGCGAAGACCGCCGCAGCCGCGATTGCCGGCACGGCCATGAACAGGCCCACGACGAGGCAGAAGAGGTAGTGGAGGGGCCGCTGGTAGAGGTAGGAGAAGGCCGTCGAGATGGCCTGGAAGCTGTCACCCCGTTCGACACCGACCGAGGCCACCATCAGCGGCCAGCCGGCCGTCAGGCCGACCGTGAGGATGGCGAGCACCACGGCCCCGGCGAGCACGACCGGCCAGACCACACCTGCCACCGACAGGCCCCAGCCCGTCCGCATCGCTAGACCGAGGATCGCTCCGGGCACGCTCAGGGCGGCGATCCCGAGCAGCACGAAAAGCATCGCGTTGAAGGCCGGCGGCCACTTCCTCGAACCGTAGGCCAGGCA
>VGYP01000324.1 GCA_016872955.1 Planctomycetota bacterium | reverse complement strand
CCCGCCGCAACGAGGATCTCTCCAACCGCCTGCACCACGAGGTGATCGCCAGCCGGATGCGTCCGTTGGCCGACGGGATCCGGGGGTTTCCGCGGCTGGTCCGCGACCTGGCGCGTTCGCTGGGCAAGCAGATCCGTCTGGACGTGGCCGGAGATCAGACGGGCGTCGATCGCGACATCCTCGACAAGCTCGAGGCTCCCCTCTCGCACCTGATCCGCAACGCCGCCGACCACGGCCTGGAGACTCCCGCGGAGCGGTCGGCGTCGGGCAAGCCGGCCACCGGCACGATCCGGCTCGCAGCCCAGCACCGGGCCGGGATGCTGCACATCACGCTGACCGACGACGGCCGCGGCATCGACGTCGATCGGCTCCGCGAACGGGCCGTGGCCCGCGGCCTCGTGGACCGCGGCGTCGCCGAACGACTTGGTGAAATGGAACTGCTGGAGTTTCTGTTCCTGCCCGGCTTCTCGACGAAGGAACAGGTCAGCGAAATCTCCGGCCGCGGCGTAGGCCTGGACGTGGTGCAGAGCATGGTCAAGGCGGTCGGGGGCAGCGTCCGTGTCGCCACCCGTCCGGGCAAGCAGACGGTGTTCACGCTGCAACTGCCCATCACGATGTCGGTCATCCGGGCGCTGCTGGTGCAGATCGCCGCGGAGCCCTACGCATTCCCGTTGACGCGGATCGACCACATCCTGCACGTGCCCCAGGACCGGATCCGGACCATTGAGGGTCGGCAATACTTCGACCGTGAGGGGACGGCGATCGGCCTGGTGACGGCCGCCCAGATCCTTGAACTGGCGGGCCCGCCGGCGGTCGACCCCATGCCGGTCGTGGTGGTCAGCGACCGGGGTCAGCAGTTCGGGATGATTGTCGAGGCCTTCCTCGGCGAGCGGGATCTCGAGGTCCGCCCACTTGATTCCCGCCTCGGCAAGGTGGCCGACATCAACAGCGCCTCGCTCCTGGAGAACGGCGACCCGGTGCTGATCGTGGACGTCGAGGATCTGGTGCGGAGCATCGACAACGTCCTTGCGGGGCGTCGCCTGTCGCGGGTTGAGTTCGAGCAGAGCGCCGAGGAAGCCCGGCCCCGCAAGCGGATCCTGGTCGTCGATGACTCCATCACGGTCCGTGAGCTGGAGCGACAACTGCTCCAGGCACGGGGCTACGACGTCGACGTGGCGGTTGACGGCATGGACGGCTGGAACGCCGTGCGGAGCACGCCCTACGACCTGATCGTCACCGACGTGGACATGCCTCGCATGGACGGGATCGGCCTGGTGTCGCTCGTGAAGTCAGATCCTGCCCGGCGGGAGGTTCCGGTGGTCATCGTCTCCTACAAGGACCGCGAGGAGGACAGGCTCCGCGGCCTCGACGCCGGTGCCAACCGCTACCTGACAAAGAGCAGTTTCCACGACGAGACCTTCGTCGATACGATCGTGGACCTGATCGGCGAGGCTTGAGCGCATGCGGATCGCGATCGTCAACGACATGCGGGCTGCCGGTGAGGCGTTGCGTCGCGTCGTGGAAAGCATCCCCGGCCACGCCCTGGCCTGGACCGCGTCCGACGGCGTGGAGGCCGTGGCCATGGCCCGCCGCGACCGTCCCGACCTGATCCTCATGGATCTGCTGATGCCGCACCTCGACGGTGCGGAGGCGACGCGGCAGATCATGGCCAACACCCCGTGCGCGATCCTGGTGGTCACGGCCACCGTCAGCGGCAACATCTCGCTCGTCTATGATGCGATGGGCTTCGGTGCTCTCGATGCGGTCGACACGCCAAACCTCGGCTCGGGCGGCGAGCTGACGGGTGCCGGCCCGTTGGTCGAGAAGATCGGGATGATCGCGAAGTTGGTGGGTGGTCCGGCCGCCGCGCCGCGGGTTCGGCAGCCCGCCGCCGCCGTCGGATCGCCGCGGCTCCTGGTCGTCGGCGCGTCGACCGGTGGCCCCAAGGCACTCTGCGACCTCCTGCTGCCCCTGCCACAGGAGTGGAACGCCGCCGTCGTGATCGTGCAGCACGTCGACGCCGCCTTCTCCGCCGGTCTGGCCACCTGGCTCACCGACCGGACGGGACGCAGCGTCCGCGTGGCCCGGCCGGGGCAGCCGCCACAGGCCGGCGACGTGCTCCTGGCCGGCACGAACGATCATCTCGTGCTGACCGCGGGGGGCGGCCTGGAGTACCGCGCCGAGCCACGCGAGATTTTCTTTCGGCCCAGCGTCGACGTGTTCTTCGAGAGCGTGGCGGCCCACGCCCCCAAGACAGGCGTGGCCGTCGTGCTGACGGGCATGGGCAGGGACGGCGCCCGCGGCCTCGCCGCGCTGCGCACCAAGGGCTGGCACACGATCGCGCAGGACGAGGCCACGAGCGTCGTCTGGAGCATGCCGAAGGCCGCCATCGAAGCGGGCGGCGTCACCGAGGTGCTGCCGGTGGGGCGGATGCCCTCAGTGATCTCGGCCCGGCTTGGCTGATACGGCCCCCACGTGATCCTCGCGCGCCCGGGCCCAGGGTGCCGCTGATTCCGCGTTGCTGGCGGGGATAACCTGCTAACGCGGGTTCGGGGCCACCCATCCTCTGTCGCCGGACGTTCGTTGCGGGCATCCTGCCCTCCACGCAATCAATGCCGGCTCCGGGAGCACGGGGAGCCGCTCGCGGTCTCCTCGTTCGCCCAGCAGGGCACGCTGACGGCTGTTTGGGCGATCAAGGGATCGCGGCCGACCGTCGTGCGTTAGAACGGCCGCACGTCGATCTGGGCATTCGCAGCCGTCGAGCGTGCCACGGGCTGGTCACTGGCCATGCCATTCCGTGATGGGAACACCGCGACCATGCAGGCATTCCACCACTGGAGCAATCGCACTCACGCCGACGAGCAGGCCCTCGTCGAGGAAGCCGTCAGGAGCCACCGGACGCTTCGCGGGACACGCATCCGGTCGATCTGCAGAACCTAGTCAATCAAGCCTGAAGATGAAGTGGGATCCGTATGAGATCACCGCCGGTCCCCGCCGATCACTCACTCATCGCGCTCGATGAGTCGCATCACTTCGAGCACCGTCGCCTCGTCGCCCCCGGGTGGCGCGACCACCTGCACGCCGACGGGCAGTCCGCGACTGCCTCGGTCGCACATGACGGCGGCCCGCAGCACCGGGTCGATCGCGAAGGGTCGGCTGGATTCCTCGTCGGCGCGGACCGTCGTCACGGGCACGGCGCCGGCGGGCAGGTCGAGCAGATTCGCCAGGAGGCACGGGCTGGCGGCCAAGAGCAGTCCAGCCGCGGTGCCATGCCGCAGGGCGGGCACGGCCGACACCGGACAGACCACCGCCTCGCAGCCGGCCACACGCGCGGAAAACCTGGCGGCGAGATCGTGGCGGGCCGCGGCGAGCGCTTCCGGCCCCCTGCCGGGTGTGGCCCACAGGGCCCGGGCCTCCGTGCGACGACCGACGAGCCAGGCAGCGACCGCAGCGTTGGGTCTAAGCCGCGCGGGTATCGACCCCAGCCGCAACAACCTCGCCACGCCACG
>VGYP01000323.1 GCA_016872955.1 Planctomycetota bacterium | reverse complement strand
CGCCCCTGTCCGCTTGGTTCGGCTACGCCTCACCAAGCGGACAGGGGCGATCCCTTGGCAGGGCTACCCTGATGATGGAGAATGGTGCCATCACTGGGGGCAGGTCAATCGCGAGCCGGCCTCCCGCATACCGTATCTCGCAGATCACCGCCTCGGCACCGATGCTCCACGCGATACCCGCGAGGAGCCGCTCCCTATGCCGCATGAAGGGCACATCCATCGACTCCCCATCGGGCCAGGCTTCGTCGAGGGTGGCCTTCTTCTCAGTGGGAACATCCCGGCGTGCCTTCATGCAGAACGCACGGGTCAGCACGACGCGGAAGTCCCTGGTGACCGATCCCGACCTGCCCCCGCTCATCACCCTCGCCAGGGTGACCTCGCGGGCCCGCACAGGCCGCTCAGCCGCCGACCAGGCAGGTCATGCAGCCGAGGGTCACCACGCCGCCGTGCGACGTGGTGTCTCCCATCCGCGCCGCCGGCACACTGCAGACCATCACGGTGCTGCTCCCCTTCACGATCGTGCAGGGTGGCCCCACGCAGATCCCCATCGTGCCGACCTGCGCCGCGGGCAGGCCTCCGATGAGCACCGTCATCGCCGCCGGTGCCGCCAGCGGGCCACCCACGTGGGGCACCGGGCCCGTCGTCATCGGGCAGGTCTGCATGTCGGAAACCCTGGCGGCTGGCTGTCCCATGCGCTACTCGTTCGTCCAGGGGTCCGCACCCGACGCGATGGCGAATCCCACGTCCATTAACGCGGCCCGGGTGGCATCCGCCGTGATCGGCTCGCGCCGCACCGCCGCGAGCTTGACCGCCCCGGCCGCCAGCATGCCCGCCAGATGGGGGGCAGGAGGCAGCGGGGGCAGGTGTGCCGGAACGAGCGAATCCCCCGCGAGAAACGCCGCCATCGCCGCGCAGCCCGCCGGATTCCCGACGCCACCCTTCGAGGCCGACTCGAAGGCCGCGTAGGCGAGGCTCTGTTCCGGCCGACGCACCCACTTCTCGGCGTAGGCCAGCGTGCCGCCTTCGGCGGCGGCCGGCCCGCCCCCCGGCTCGAGCCGGGCCGCCCGGCAGGCCCACCAGGCGGCCCCGCGCCTCGACAGCCCCTGGGCGAGCACGCTGATCGCGTCGTCGACGTGCCCCGCCTTCTGCAGCGCTCGGGCCGCGGCGACCAGCGCCTCCCGCGGGGCCGTGCCGTCGCTCGGCTCCGCGATGCCGCGACTGGCCTCCTCGAGCCCCATCGCGTCGAGCCGCGCGCGCACCGCCTCGAGCGTCGGAAACGCGGCGAGCAGTTCTTCACGGTCGGCGGTGGCGGTCGACATGGCGGATGGCGCTCGTCGGAAAACCCGTTCAGTTGATCATGGTGACGGCGCCCTGTGCCTGGAGCATGGCGCTGGCGGTGATCTTCGTCATGGCACCCTGGATCTCGGTCGACGTCGTCCCGGCGACCTTGACCACCAATCCGCTGATCGTGATGCCCGACGGCTCGATCTTGATCGAACTCGACCCGCAGGTGAAGGTGATGCTCTGCATCGCGTTGACGGTGTAGGACCCGGCGGAGCACTTCGTGCTGTGGCTGCCCGCCTGCAGGGTGAACTGTTGATTGCCCGACGTCAGGGTGACGGTCTGGTTGCCCGACTTCACCGTCGTCTGGTCGTTGCCGAAGACCTCGGTCGTGCGGGTGCCGGCGCTGATGGTGATCGTCTGGTTTCCCTTGCTCACGGTGAGGGCGGAGTTTCCGGTCTGAACCGTGGTCGTGTCATCCTTCCAGACGGAGGTGGTGCGGCTGCCGTTCTTGGCGTTCGACGATCCGATGGTCCGCTGCTCGACCTCCGCGATCTTCGACGTCAGGTTGTTGCCGATCGTCACGTTCTCGTCGTTGGTGATCGTGCGGGCGTGATCCTTCGTGGAGTAGAGCGTGACCAGCTCGCTGTCCTTCGTGTCGTCAAAGATCAGCTTGTGGCCGCTCGACGCGGAGCCCTGCTTGGTGCTCCGGGTCTGCAGGCCGCTCTCCGGGGCCTTCGACGGCAGCTCGAAAGGCACGCCGTTGGTGCCGTTGTAGACCACGCCGGTCACGAGCGGCCGGTTGGGGTCGTCGTCGAGGTGGGAGACGACCACCTCCATCCCCACCCGCGGGATGAACTGCATGCCGAACGACGGCCCCGCCAGCGACTGCGAGACGCGGATCCAGCACGACGACTGCTCGTTGTCCTTGCCGTACCGGTCCCAGTGGAACTGCACCTTGATGCGGCCCAGCTTGTCGGTGTAGATCTCCTCGCCCGACGGCCCTACCACGAGTGCCGTCTGGATCGTGCCGGCCGGCCAAGGAGTCCGCCGCTCCGGTCGCCAGACCGTGTCGGAGGGCACCGCCTCGAACGAGTTCTCGTACCGGAAGCCCTCCTCGGCCCCTTCCGTCTGCGGCACCGGCTCGTAGGCACCGACGTTGCTGGCCCGGTGCACGACCCGCGTCAGCAGGTATTTCTTGCCCCGCTCCTGCGAGTTCGGGTGGCTCTTGATCTTGAAGGTGTAGCCGGGGGAGAAGGAGCGACAGGTGCTCGTGCCCCGTGCCAGGCTCGCCCCGACCTCCTCGGCCTCGATCCGAACCTTCGCGGTCGTGTCGCCGTCGGGCTTCTTCTCGTACATGCCGGGATAGTCGAACAGCTCCGCCTTGTCCGCGCCGGAGTATCCGCTCTTCCCCTTCCCCGTGGCGAGCAGGTCGGTCTTCGGATCGGTGTAGGCGTAGTCGGTCTGCACGAACGTGCCCGGCCGGTAGGCGTACTCGTGCCGCCAGCTCGTGATCACGCCCTTCTTCACCGGCGAGGCGAATCCCTGGGCGGTCTCCACCTCGCCGTCCGCGCAGTCGGTGAAGGCGGAGTTCGCGTCGGAGATCACCATCGTCAGCGACTTCTGGCCGTGCTGGAAGTGATACCCGATGCCCTCGTGCTCCATCAGGCGGCTCACGAACGCGAAGTCGGTCTCGCGATACTGCACGCAGTACTCCCATGGGGAATGGCTCCCCTGCACCTTCTTCGACAGCGACACCTCGGAGATGTCGCCGAGCACCGCCGACACGATGTCCGGCACCGACTTCTGCTGGAAGATCTTGCAGTCGCTCGTCAGCGTCGCGAACCATAGGCCCGGCACGACCTCGAGGCTCCACCGGGTGAGCACGTCGTCGCGACCCACCCATGTGAAGCGGCTCACGTATCCCGTGAACCAGCGGGGCGACCCGGAGGAGTCGGTGACCGAGAAGCTCACCTGCTTGCCGACGATCTGCTTGTCGCTCAGGTTCTCGTCGACGCTCAGGCACTCCAGCCGGAAGCTGAACAGGCCGCCGAGGGTCTCCTCTCCCTGGATCGCCTCGAGGAGGAGCTTGTCCTTGCCCAGCGGCGTGTCGATGACCAGGGGCTGGCCGTCCTGGGTGTACGACGCCATCGGCCCCTCCCCTACTTCTTGCCTTGGCCGACGGTGTAGGAATCGGTCACCTTGCCCTGGCTCGAGCCGTCAGTGCCGAACTT
>VGYP01000322.1 GCA_016872955.1 Planctomycetota bacterium | reverse complement strand
GAGTTCGCCCGACTGCTCGTAGCGATAGACGGTGCCGAACTCCGCCAGCCGCAGGGGCAGATCCTTGTAGCTGTGGGGCCGGGCCTTGTAGATCATCGTGTGGTGCGGGCAGTTCATCGGCTTGAGGAGATACTGTTCGTCCTCGCTCATCACGATCGGCTTGAACTGGCTGTCGGCATAGTAGGGGTAGTGCCCCGAGATCTTGTAGAGGTCGACCTTGCCGATGTGGGGCGTGTAGACGGGCTGGTAGCCCCGGACAGTGAGCTCGTCGCGGACGAAGCCCTCGAGCGTGGCCCGCAGGATCGCACCCTTGGGCATCCAGAGGACGAGCCCCGAGCCCACCAGCGGGCTGGTGGCGAACAGATCGAGCTGCTTGCCGAGCACGCGATGGTCCCGCCGGCGGGCCTCCTCGAGCGCCGCCAGGTGGGCGTCGAGATCCTCCTGCGTGAACCAGGCGGTGCCGTAGAGCCGCTGGAGCTGGGCGTTGTCCGCGTCCCCCTTCCAGTAGGCACCGGCGATGTTCGTGAGCTTGAACGCGCCGATGCAGCCGGGGCTCGGGACGTGCGGTCCACGGCAGAGGTCGACGAACTCGCCCTGGCGATAGAAGGAGAGCGTCGGATGGTCGGCGAGGCCCGTCTCGATGTGCTCGGCCTTGAGCGGCTGATTCAGCCCCCGGACGACCTCGACGGCCTTCGATCGGGGCACGTCGACCCGCTCGAAGGCCTCATCGGCCTCGATGATCCGCCGCATCTCGGCCTCGATCGCCGGCAGGTCCTCGTCGGTGATCGGCCGGCTCGCCCGCATGTCGTAGTAGAAACCGTGGCCGACGGTCGGGCCGAAGGCGAGTTCGACGCCCTCGAACAGCCGCATCACGGCCCGGGCCATGACATGGGCTGCCGAATGCCGCATCACCGGCAGGGCCCGGGCGTCGCCCGCGTAGAGCGGCTCGACCGTTACCGTGCCCCCGGCGGGCAGCGGTGCATCGAGCCCCACCAGCCGGCCGTCGAGCAAGGCGGCGACAGGGGCCTTCGTGCCCCTTTTACCGCCGTTCGTGGCGGCGTCGCCGAGGCAGTCGGCCACCCTGGCGGTGGCGGGCAGGTCGCGGCTGGATCGGTCGGTCAGGCGAACGATAGGCATGGGAACGAGTCGTCGCCGGGAGGACTCGGAGCGGGGGAGTGGCGCGTTTCAGCGGGCAGGTTATCCGCCGCCTCACGGCCGCCGCAAGCGGCGTGCGCCCCCGGCGCCGGGGGCCACGCGATTCGCTTGACTGGCCACGTTTCAGGCGAGACACTTTCGCTGCCGTCGGTTCGGGCGATTAGCTCAGTTGGTTAGAGCACCAGCTCGACAAGCTGGGGGTCATAGGTTCGAGTCCTATATCGCCCATAAATGGTGTTTGCTGCGGTCCGCAGCGTTTCGCATCGTTTCGCACGATCTGGCGTTTTCGGCCGGATTGCTTCGATTCGTGCGGGGCGCTGCTGGCCGCGGCGGCTTTTGACTGCACACAAATGTGCACACTCCCGGGGGTAGCCTCGGACGTCGCATCGGCGCCCCCCGACCCGCCGCCGGCAACCGCGTCCTCGAAGTGCCGCTCCCGCGATTGGAGATAGTGGGTGGCGGCGATCAGCGGCGAGTGGCCGAGCCATTTGGCGACGACGTGGTTGGGGTAGCGCTCAACCCAGTCAGTCGCGCACGAAGCCCGAAGGTTCTGGAACAACCTCGGCCACGGCTCGAACCCGGCTCTCGTGATGATCTTCGTGAACGTGGTCCGGAGGTTCGATGCCCCGGTAAGCGTCCGCGGCAGGATCAGCTTTTCCCCCTCTGCGGCCTGCTCGTGAGCCTCGGCAAGGATCGCCCGAAGCTGGGGGCAGATCGGCACGAGGCGGACCGCGCGGCCTTGATGCCGGGCCGTCTTCGGCGAGCGGACTGTCAGGCGGCCGGTGTCCCACGCGATGTCGTCCCACGTGAGCCCAGCGACCTCCGAAGGTGTCCGCAGACCGGCATAGCGGCCAAGGGCGATCACGAGCCGCCAGAACACCCCGGGGCATCTATCCAGCACCGCAGCGATCACCTCCGCCGACACGTAAAACGAACGGTCCGGGTTCTGCTGCGATCCGGCGGGCAGGTCCTCAAACGGACTGGCGGCGACCATGCCCCACTTCACCGCCTTTCTGAAAATCGCACGGGCGACGTAGACCCGCTTGGCCACGGTCGCCGGGCTGAGCCCCTCGTCGATGATCGCCTTCTTCCAGATGTCAGCTTGCTCTGCCCCAATGCTCGTCAGTGGAGTACCGCCGCTGAGGTGCTTCCGGAGACTGCCGGTGGTCTGGTTGTAGGCCGCACGCGTGCTCGGCTTGACCGAAGCACGGTCCACGTACGTCTTGAGCAGCTCACCGAGCGTCACGACCCGGGCCTTCACCCGTGGTTCGGCTATGCCGACCGCGACGAGCTTCTCGTAGGTTGCATCCGGGAGATCGCTCAGCCACGAGCACAGTTCGGCCGCGGGCGCCGTGCCGAGCCGGATCGTCGCGAGGAGCGCCTCGACGTTGACCATGAAGGTGGTTGCCACCTTCTTCGGCACCCGTCCCAGCCAGATTGATGCCCGCTTTCCGGGATGCTTCGGGTTCATGAACTGGATGCGACGGTTCCCGTCACGATTCGAAACAAGTGTCGCCATTCGACACCTCCTGTTGTTAGTGATCAGCCGGCCGCGCTATTTCCCAAGGTAAGGTCGCACGCCGGCTGGTTGGTGCGACGGTTTCGTTCTACGAAAGCCTGAAGGTCCCGCGGGTCGTACCGCTTTAACCGCGGGCCGATCCGGATGAACGGGATGCTGCCGCTGTCGGCGAGACCCCAAAGCACACGAGGGCTAATCCCGAGGTACTTGGCCGCGGCCCGCTCATCGACGAGGCCCTGCCGTTTCTCGGCATCGAGGTTTGGACGATCCGCAGGTGCTTGCGTCATTGCGCCGACTCCTTCATCACGCTATTCACAGCCATCTCCTTCTCCTCGGCCACCAGAATCTTCTTGAGCGCCTGCCGAACCGCCGGGTACTCGGTGCACGCGAAGTACTTCTCCTTGAACAGCCGCCAGTCTCGTGCGACCTGCTTCTCGAAGGGCGCGGTGGCCGTGTCGCTCGTGACCGCCGTCTGCACGTCCCGACTTGTCTGCTTCTTCATGTTGTTGCTCCGTGCGCGGCGAGGCGCGTAATGAAGGTTCGTCGCGACATCTGTCGTTTCGTCGCAAGTAACGCATCGTAGCGCAGATTGCTCGCGCTGTCATGCGCGCGACAGGATCAAGTACTAAGGTCCTGGTCACAGTGTGCTGTGCTAACAGTCACAGCAATGCAGCTTGTTACACCCCGCGAGGTCGCTGGCGTCATCGCGACGACTCGCTATGGTGGTCGTTGGGTGCTGACGACGTGCAGCAGCACCACGAACAACAAGGAGCGCGCGATGAAAAGCAAGAACACGAAGTCGCAATCGGACGGTGACCACTGCAGGCATCCCGATCGGCCCGCGCGGGTCGATAAGCGGAAGAAGAAGGAAGGGCCTGCAGAG
>VGYP01000321.1 GCA_016872955.1 Planctomycetota bacterium | reverse complement strand
TCCCAGGCGTACGCGACACTCGATGCGGTGCTGGAAACGCGCATCCGCCGACTGGCCGAGGAACTCGAGGCCCGCGGCATGCCGGGCGCCCGACGGGCCGAGGTGGTGCAGGCGGCCCGCCTGCGGTGGCAGCGGGAACGCCGCGCGGAACGGTCCCGCATGGAGTCGGCCCACCGCGACAACGCCGCCGCCGTGGCCCGCACCCGCCGTCGGTTCGATGCCCGGCTCGCGCACGAAGCCTGGCACGCCTATGCCGACGGGCGCCTGCGTCGGCCCGACTCTGCCGGCCTGCCGGCCTGGCTCGACGAAGGCCTGGCGCAGATCGTCGAGACCGCGCCGGTGGAGGCGGGCGAGATTCGGCTCGACGCTCCGGACCCGCCGCGGCTCGCGCGGCTGCAGGAACTGCTCCGCAGCGGGGCCGAGCCACCGATCGCCGACGTGCTCACGAGCGGGCAGTCCGCCTTTCTGGCCGGCCACGACGGCGACGATCGGGCCGTGGCCTATCTCGTGGCGTGGGGCCTCGCCCTCGACCTGGCCATCGTACGGCCGGTGCTTTCCCGGCAGGCTCTGGCCGGTCTGACCGCCGCTGGCGAGACCGACCCGCTGGACCGCTTCGAGGCAATCGTCGGCATGCCCGTCGACGAGTACGACCGCCGCTGGCGGCAGCGGATGGTGTCGCTGCGACCGGCGGCGGCGACCCCGACGACCGATGCCGTCCGGACCGAAGCAGACCTGCCGCCGCGGAGCGGCCGCTGACCCGCGATCGCGGCGTCGTGGATCGCGCCCTGGATGACGGCCGGAAGAGTGGGCATCGCCAAGCGCGATCTGCAGGCCGCATCGTGCGGGAGGCTTTCCACCGTCTGCTACCCGCTCACCCCTGGCACGTGGCCGAGCTATTCGCCAGGGAGCCGGGCCGATCGCTCCAGACGCTCCCGCAGTCCCGCCAATAGCCGCGGGTCGGTCACCTTCCGGCCAGCGACATCGGTGACGTGGAAGGCGTCGACGATCTGGTCGAGATAGGTGCCGATCCTGGCCGCCTGCACCGATAGCCCCGCGTCGTAGAGGACACGGGCCACCTGCGAGAGCAGGCCCGGGGAGTCATGGGCAAAAACCTCGACGATGGTGGCCCGCCCGGAACTCTCGTTGTCGAACAGCACGCGGACGGGGCCGCGGGTCGCGGGTGGCAACTGCGGGGCGAACGGGTTCCACTGCCGCTGGATTCGCGGCGCCTCGGCCGCCAGCACGGCCGTGCGGATGGCCGCGGAGATCTCCGTCAGTCGTTCGGCCGGCGGTTCGCCGGTGAAATCGGGATCGGCGACTGTGAACCGATCGAGCACGTGGCCGTCGGCGAGCGTGTGGATGTCGGCGGCGAGCACCTCCAGTCGCTGGCCAGCCAGTGCGGCGGTGACGCGGTGAAAGAGTCCCGCCGCCACCCGTTCGTCCGTGCCGATCGTGATCGACACCGTGGCCGTGTCGGGCTGCCAGCGGGCGATCACGAAGACACCCTCGGCAGGCAGACGGGCCAGGCGGCCGAGTTCCTCGCGCAACCGGATCGGGGCCACGCCGCGCACCGCGGCCGCCGGCAGCATCCGCGCGAGCCTGCGAACTGGATCGTCGACGGAGTGTTCGTCAAACAGACGGTCGATGACGGCCGCACCGCCCGTCGAGACGTCGGCGGCCGGATCGCCGGCCAGGATCTCCCGCGTTCGGTCGTAGAGGCCTCCCAGCAGGTCTGCCTTCCAGGTCGTCCAGGTGCCCGGCCCGACGGCGGCGACGTCGGCGGCTGTGAGCAGGGCGAGCATCCGCAGGATCTCGGGCGAGCCGACGTCGCGGGCGAACCCGGCCACGATGCTCTCGTCGCCGAGGTCGCGACGGAAGGCGAGGTGGGCCATCAAGAGGTGCTTGCGGACGAGAAACTCGATGATCTCGGCCTCGTCGACGGGCACGCCGAGCCGCTCGCAGGCGGCACGGGCCATCTCCGCCCCCACCTCGCTGTGATCGCCCGGGTAACCCTTGCCGAGATCGTGAAACAGCAGTGCCAACAGGAGCGGACGGGGCCGCGTGAGTCCCCGCCAGGCGCGTCCCAGCCAGCCCTCGTCATCAGCCGACTCGAGACACCGCTCGACGGCCAGGATGCAATGCTCGTCGATCGTGTACTTGTGGTAGTTGTTGAACTGCAGGAGATCCCGGGCGTGGGCGAACCCCGGCACGAACCGCTCCAGCACGTCCACGTCGTGCAACCGGCGAAGCAGGTCGGCAAGCCCACCCCGCCAGGTCGCCACGGCCCCGGCCGGCGGCACGAACAGCCGCAGGAATGCTGCCCGTGAGTCCGCGTCGGGCGACGGCATGGTGTCCCGCCCCACCAGCGTTGCCACCTGCACCCAGGTCGCCGGCTCGACGGGCAGCCCGTGGAGCAGGCCAAGCTCCAGCAACCGGATGATGGCGGCGGGGTCGGCGGCAATCCGGTCGACGCGGCCCCGCAAGGCGGCGACGTCGGCCGGCCCGACGCGGTACAGGTCGTCGGCCGTGTGGCCCAGCAGCCGCGCGGCCAGGCGGCCCACCGCCGGGCTGCCAGATATGGGGACCGCCGTCCGCTCCGCGATTCGCTGCACCGTGCGGGTATGACCGATGTAGTCGCGCATGAATCGCTCGACGCCCAGCAGCCCGTCGCGGTCCTCAATTCCGCGTGCGACGGCGATGCAGGCCTGCTGATCGCGGGTCAGGTCGTCCGCAGCCCTGCTCGCGGCGAGGTGCAGATCGGTGCGAACGCGGGCCAGAAAGGCGGCCGCATCGCGGAGCGTCCGCAAATCATCGCGGCTGATGCCGCCGGCGGCGGCCAGTTCGTCGAACGTCTCGGCCTCGTGCAGGATCACGCCCAGCCAGCGGATGAGTTGAATGTCACGCAGCCCGCCCGGCGATCGTTTGACGTTGGGCTCCAGCAGCGACACGGTCTGCCCATGCCGCCCGGCTTCCTCGCGGCGGGCCTCGAGCAACAGGGCCGCGAGTTGGCGGGGGGACCGCCGCACCATCCGCCGCAGCCGTGCCGCCAGCTGGTCGAAGGGCGGCCCGGGCCCGACCACGAGCCGGCCATCAAGCAGGCCGCTGAGGATCGTGGCGTCTTGGCCGGCCAGACTCAGCGCCTCCCCGGCGGTCCGCACGCTCTGCCCGACCTGCAGGCCCGCGTCGAAGAGGTCCTGCATGACGCGGCTGGCCAGGTCGGCCAGCACCCGCGGGTCACTACCGTCATGCAAGAGCATCAGATCGACGTCGGACCAGGGCGCCATTTCGCGGCGGCCGTAGCCACCCACCGCGACCAGCGAGACGCGGCGGGCGGGTGGCATGTCAGCCGCGGGCAGGTCGGTGATGATCGACTCCCAGAGGTCGCCGATCAGCCGGTCGAAGAGATCGGTGGCCAGCGTCCAGGTCGCCAGCGGGTCGACGCCGGCGGCGTGCTGGGAGGCGACCCGCCCACGGAGCTCCACCACGGCGGCCGCTGCCCGGGCGGCGGCCGCCCTCACCGCTCCCGCGGAGGTCATGAGTGGACCCAGGGGTCGTCG
>VGYP01000320.1 GCA_016872955.1 Planctomycetota bacterium | reverse complement strand
GCTGGGCCGGTCGCTCGCCGCGCTCCACCGGCTTCATTCAAGCGGCAACCTCTTCTATGGTTGTGCATCCGCCCGCCGACCCGCTCTCGAGACCGCCGCCGAGCGGCTCGTGCGCACGGTGGCCGCGCTCGGTGCTCCAATGCTGCACGAGCGGTCGCTGCGGATCACGGCGGCCGGCATCGATAGCGATCGGTTTCTCGTGTCGCTGCCGCAGGTGGCGATCCCGGGAGGCGCCGCCCGCGTGGTCGCCGCGTGGCGCGACCTCGGCATGCCGGCCGAGTGTCTGGCCGCAGCCCTCGAAAGGCTTTCCGCCGCCCGACATCTCCACTTCGGTTACGAAGGCGGGCCGGGCCCGACCAGCTACAAGGCCTATCTGGAAATCGCTCCACTGATTGTCGCCGACATCGCCCCTAACGGCGCGCCCAGCCTCCTGCACGTCGCCTTCAAGTGGGATCCGTCCGGCGCGGCCCCGCCGACTGTCACCCGCTACCTGCTTCATCCGCCGGCCGACCGGGCTGGCATCCTCGCGTTGCTCGCAGGTTTTCACGACGGCGGCACGTCGCACCCGGCATTCGCCCCGCTCACGGCCCTCATCGACCGGGCCCTGGCCCGCATGTCAGCCGCCGACGTACAGGTGCTCGAGGTGGTCGAAGAGAGGGGCCGCCGGTCGTACGATGTCAACGTGAGCGACGCTCTTCTCACCATCGGCGACGTGCAGCAGGAACTCGAGGCGCTCGGCCGCGCCGCGAGCGCGGATGCCGCTGCGAGCGCCGCCGCCATCGCGGCCCGGGCGGGGGATCGGCTCGGCCACGTGGCCGGGGGCGTCCACCGCGATGGTCGGGGTTTCGTTACGATCTACCATGCCGCTGGCCCTTGGCCGCCACCCTCGTCTGGAGTTTCCGTCGCATGAATCCCCCCTCCGACCGCCTCGAATATCTCGCTACCGACACGCCTTGCTTCAACTACTGCCTCTGGCCCTACGAGCCGCGGCTGCCCGTGGCGGGCAAGTTCGCCGGCGTGAACCTGCTCTACCAGTCGTTCGCCGCAGCGGGGATCGATCCGCGGGCCTACGACCTCGTAAACCGGATCCGCGCCGGCATCGGCCCATTTCGCACTGTGTTCGGCATCAAGTGGGTGGCCGGCCGGCTCTCGTGGGAGTTTTATTTCTACGACTACGCCCGTCGCGAACGCGAGGTGTCGATCAGCCGCGTGCTCGACGTGATCCGGCCGCTCGCCCCGTGCGGCATCCGCGTGAATGAAAACCTCCCCTACTTCATGTTTTCGCTCGACATCGACGACGCACTTGTGACCGGCGCCCGTGATCTCGACGTCATACATATGTACGTGGGCAATCCCGGCAGCACGGTTTCATCGGGCATCGCCTACGCGGTGAAAGCCGCTGCGACGACGCTCGAGAATTTCTATTTCTTCTTCGATGCCCAGACCCAGCTCGCCGACGCCCGGGACAAGATCGCCTGCTCCGCCCGACTCGACGCCACGCAGTTCGACGTGGATCGGATCCTGCACCCCGAGTTCCGCGCCTGCCGCACGATCTGCGTGGCCAACAAGCAGGCCGCCGACACCGTTTACTTTTCGGAAGTGGACGTGGATCAGCTGCTCGCATTCCTGCGGCTTCTCGACTACCCCGCGTCGACCATCCGCTTCGTCGAGAATAACCGCGGCATGCTCGACCACCTGCGGTACGACGTTGGGCTCGACTACGTGGCTGAGAATTCGGAGAACGGCCCCGAGATCCGCATGGTCAAAGGCGGCTTCTACGGCGTCTTCTGACCATTGTGCAAGGATTGCGTGAGGGTCGCAAAAGTGGGGGTTTTAGATCGAGATTTTGGTCTGTATATCCCCCCCCCCATGTGCTTGACACTTACGAATTCCTAGGTATTTTATCGGCGTAAGGTGTCTTCTTCTCTTTTTTTAGGGAAATTTAGATGGGCTCACCCTGACGTTTCGGTCGGCGATATCAACGACTACGAGCACGTCTGAACCGGAACCTTGCCTTTCTAAGTCGATTTTTACCTATCACTTGCACGCTGATTCGGCAATGAAGGATTGGCGTTGAATCGAGTTAAGTCCCATGATTCCTATAAAGTTCTGGCTTCGCCGCTTCCAATCTTGGCGTAACACTCGCTCCTCTTCCAAAATTCTCGGCGGGGGCGATGCCGCTGAGCGGTCCTGGGGCCGCCGAATGTCGCGATTCCGCCGCTGGAAGTCGCTCAACGCGTGGACGTCCAGCAGGCCCGCTCGCAGGTGGGGGCGTCGCCACTTCGTCCAGCAGGCGTTGTTCGATATGGCGGTCGAATCGCTCGAGCCGCGTGTGCTGATGACGCACCACGTCGGGTCGCTCGACAATTCCTACACGTACCCGTACACGGCCCCGGTCATGGCCGACCTACTGGAGATCGACGTCACGACCGAGGGCTGGGGCCGGATCACGGCCAAGCAGGGAGCGTCCACGCTCCAGACCGACACGTTCACGCAGTTCAAGGCCGTCGAGATCGACGCCTCGGGGGGCGCGGTAAACGACACCGTGAAGCTCCTCGGGTCGCTCGCCAAAGTCGCGACCAACGGCCTCCAATCGCTCACGATCAAGACGGGCGAAGGTAACGACACGGTCGACTTCTCGGCCCTCGCGCGGCCTGACCAGTTCGTGAAGGTCACGATCGACGCCGGCACGGGTGCCGACACGTTCAAGGCTCCGCAGGGCAACAACACGTTCGACGTCACGGGCTTCGGCATCGTCGGCGGCATCTACGAATACACCGGCACGGCGACCGCCGTCGACCTCCGTCAGCAAAACTATTCCACGGGGCCGTGGCGTCTTTCGTCAGCGACGACCAGCGATTTTACCACCGAGCAGCAGGGCTCAACGAGTGTGAGTGCGGGGCCGACGACGACGGTTCGATTGGCGGACGCCTACTCGAGCGGCGGTACGTCAGGCGCGGTCTACGAATACTTGGGGACGGCAGCGACGGTGAATCTCGGCAACCAGAACTACTCTGTCACCACGAGCTGGAAGAAGATCTTCGATCCGGTCAGCCTCACCACCGCAAGCGGCATGCGGGCCTTGAGCCCGGCTGCCTCCGGCACCTCCGGCACCCGCGTGCGGTTGGCCGACAATTACGCGAAGGGCGGACAGCCGGGCGCGGTCTACGAATATGTCGGTGTGGCAGCAACGGTGGATCTCGGCGGCGAGGACTACGGCAACATTACCCGTTGGGAGCAGAAGCTTGCTCCTGTCACGTTCACCACCGCAAGCGGCCAGCAGTCGGTGACGCGTGCCGCCACCAAGGTCCAGGTGCTCGGTTCTTACCAAGGAGATCCCGGTGCTGGCGCCGTCGACAGCATCGCCTTCTCCGGCGTCGAGAGCGTCGAGGCCGGCACTGGCGACGACCAATTCTTCATCGCGGCCGGGGCGAAGATGACGATCGCCGGCGGCGGCGGCACCGACACCATCTTCGGTCCCGACATCGCGGCGGGCGTGATATGGAGCATCAGCGGCGCGAATGCGGGCGATGCGACCGCGGTCGGGGCCACGTCCCCC
>VGYP01000319.1 GCA_016872955.1 Planctomycetota bacterium | reverse complement strand
CAGGTTGGCCTCGACCTCCAGCCCGAAGGTCAGATCGGAGCGGTGGCACGCCTCGACGATCCGGCCGATCTGATCGACCGCCTGCTCAAGGTGGGCGGCCGGGTCGTCACCGCGAGGTGGATAGAACGAGAAGCCGCGAATCAGTTTTGTCTCGAATGCATGGGCCAGGTCACAGGCACGCGTCACGTCTCGGGCGAGGTATCGCGTGAAGGGCACGAAGGGATTCTTCGTGCCGTCGGGGCGGTCAAGGAGTTTCACCTTGCCCAGTGGGGAGGCGATCGAGGCGACGTTGAGGCCGTACTGGTCCTCCAGGTGGCGGATCTGCCGGATCTCGCCGAGCGTGAGTTTCATCACGTTGCGGATGCCGCGGCCGGCATCGATATTCCGCAGCGAGTAGTACTCCAAGCCGAGCGCGGCCAGCGCCGCGAACTGCTCGACGGCAGTGAGTTTGAAAGCGGCTTCGTCGGCGAGGGCCGAAAGCAGGACCGGCGGAACTGGCACGGGCGACTCCTGCGGGAGGGGACGGCGGGGGACGGGTCACGAGAAGGCCGGCAGGTGGTCGCCGGTGGGGTGCGAGACGACGAGCCGCGAGTGGATGCCGCCCCGGGGCGTGAACTCGGCCACGAGCGTCATCCGCCGCGGACTGAGCACGGCCACCAGGTCGTCGAGAATGCGGTTGGTGACGTTCTCGTAAAAGATGCCCTCGTTGCGGAAGGCCTGGAGGTACATTTTGAGACTCTTAAGCTCGACACAAATTCGGTCGGGCACATACCGGAAGATGAGCGTGCCGAAGTCGGGCTGGCCGGTCTTCGGGCACATGCTGGTGAACTCTGGGCAGATGTGCTCGATCAGATAGTCGCGGGTCGGGAACTGGTTGGCAAAGGTTTCGAGCTGGTCGCGGGAAGGCGGCTGGTTCATAGTGGTTCCAAGTCTGCCATGAAGGACGACTCCACGATAGATACGGCCGCTGCGGCAGGGCAGGGCGGGGCGGCTCCGGCCCCGCGCCGGGCCGTCGTGCTCCTCTCCGGGGGCCTCGATTCCGCCACGGCCGCCGCCTGGGCCCGCGCGGAGGGTCACTCGCTCACGGCCCTCACGGTTGCCTACGGCCAGCGGCACGCCGTCGAACTCGACGCCGCCCGTGACGTGGCCCGGTCGCTCGGCATCACCGACCACGTCGTGCTGACGGTCGACCTGGCCGCCTTCGGAGGGAGTGCGCTCGTGGACCCGACCGCCGCCGTTCCCAAGGGCCGCACCGATGCCGAGATCGCCCACGGCATCCCCAGCACCTACGTGCCGGCACGAAACACGGTTTTCCTCTCGCTGGCGCTCGCGCTCGCCGAGGCCCGCGGCGCGGCAGCCATCGTGCTCGGTGTCAACGCGATCGACTACAGCGGCTACCCCGACTGCCGGCCCGAGTATCTGGCCGCCTTCGACACGCTCGCCGTGCTCGCCACGAAGGTGGGCGTCGAGGGGCACGCCCCGCGAATCCTGGCCCCGCGCGTCTCGCGTTCGAAGGCCGAGATCATCCGGCTGGGTCACTCGCTCGGCGTCGACTGCGGCCTCACGACGAGCTGCTACGACCCACTCGCCGGCGGCCGCCCCTGCGGCACGTGTGACTCGTGCCTCCTACGGGCGGCGGGATTCGCGGCGGCGGGGCTCGTGGACCCGCGGGTGGAGCGGTTTGCGTCATGATCGCTTGGCCGCAGCGTCCATGGTCCTCCTGGTGCCGGCTCGGGGTTGCCGGTCCCTGTCGCCCGGACGCTCGCTCCGAGCCTCCTGCGTATCCTGCCCTCCACGCGTTCGATGCTGGCCTCGCTTCGCCAGCCTGGCCCCGCTCGGCCATCAACGCCGGCTCCAGGGAACCGGTAACCCCTCGCGGTGCATGGATGCGCCGTTGGAACGTCATGCCTCACGAGGCACACGACCGCGGACACCTGGACGGCCAGCCGGCGGACGGAGGATTGCGAAGGCTGCAGGGGGAAGGGGGCAGCGGGAAGGGGAAGGGGGCGAAGGGGAAACGAAAGGATGCAAAGGCGAAGGGTTGCCCCTGCTGCCGTACAACCGGAAGGCCGTAGTGAACGTCCAACGAGAGGGCCTTGGGAGTCCCGCCCTCTCTCTTAGGTGAGGTTCGGGCTTCGAATCAGCATGAACGTGGCCGAGATATTTGCGTCGCTGCAGGGGGAGGGGCTGCTGGCCGGCACGCCCAGCACGTTCGTGCGCGCCAGCGGCTGTAACCTACGGTGCGTGTGGTGCGACACCCCGTACACCTCGTGGGAGCCCGAGGGGCGGTCGCTCACCGTGGGCGAGATTCTGGACCGGGTGCGATCGATGCCGCCGCGGCATGCGGTCGTGACCGGCGGTGAGCCGCTGCTGTTTCCCGAGGCGGTGGAGCTCTGCCGGCTTCTGCGCCGCGAGGGCTGGCACGTGACGGTCGAGACGGCGGGCACGGTCCTGTCGGAGCGTGTCGGGCTGCCGGGGTCCGAGCTGATCGCGGACCTGATGTCGATCAGCCCGAAGCTCGCCTCGTCGGGGCCGCCAGCCGAGACGCCCGGTGGCTGGGCCGGTCGGCACGAGGCGGCACGCCGCCGCGACGACGTGCTCCGCCGCCTGATGGCTGCCGGGGCCTACCAGCTCAAGTTTGTGATCGACTCGCCTGCCGACCTTGCCGAATCGCTCGCCTGGCTCGCAGACCTCGGGCTCGGCACCGGCGGCGTCGCGGCGGATCGCGTCTGTCTCATGCCGCAGGGCCGCTCGGCCGAAGAACTGGCCCGGACGGCCGCCTGGCTGGAGCCGGAATGTTCGAGGCTCGGCGTGCATTTCGCGCCGCGGCACCACGTGGCCTGGTTCGGCCACGTCCGCGGCACCTGAGCGACCAGCGAGCCCTTGGGAGTCCCGAGGCGACTCAGGTGCGGCGAGAGGCCGCGGCCGGTGGGCTCGCTCTCGGCAATCTCCGGCTCCCGCGGACGTCCAGGCCGGGCCGGGTCAGGCGGGCTTGGGCGGCGCGTGGCCGCGGGGGCCGAAGGCGAGCACCGTCGCCGCGCCCACGCCCACGATCAGCATCCCGGCGAGGAAGGGCGGGCTGAGGTCGGAGAGGGTCATGCCCCGGAACAGGCTCGTGGTCAGCGTGTTGATCACCGGCGCGCAGCCGAAGACCACCGGCATCACCGTGAACGGCTTGCCACCGAGGTTGAAGGCCAGGATCGTGCCGAGCGCCCCGAAAGCCCCGAGCGAGCCCCCCGCGATGCCCCAGAGCACGCCTCCCACGCTCCAGCGGCCCGCGTCACCGAGCGGTCCGAGCAGGGCGAGCGGCACGAGCACCGCGATCAGGAAGTAGGCCAGGCCGATGCACAAGAGCGGCCGCAGCCGGCTTCCCTGCATGGCCATTTGTCCCTTGTGCAGGACGGGGCCGTAAGCGCCCCAGCAGAGGACGGTCATGGCCACGGCGAGCAACACCTCGACGAAGCGTTCGGTCCGCTTCTCGACCTGCGTGGCCGCCCCGGGGGCCGCGGACTCGGCCGGCGTGGACGCGTCGGCGGCCTTGGCCGTCATGGCCGGAGCC
>VGYP01000318.1 GCA_016872955.1 Planctomycetota bacterium | reverse complement strand
TGCCGCCCGCCCGTCGATCAGCCCGGCACGGGTGCTCTGGATCGGTCCGACACAGCAGGCGGAGATGCGACTGGCGCGGGCGTGGGCCGCCGAACTGGTGGAGGTGCACGATGCCGCCTCGCCGGCGGTGGCCTGGGCAGCGCCGACGGTGTTCCTCGACCGCACGCCGGCGGTCATCCTGCTGGCCATGGACACGCCCTCCCGCATCACGCTGCACGACGCGGTCGCCGTGGCAGTGCGTTGGCCGCTCGCGCCGTTAGTGTCGGTGGCCTCGTCACTGGTCGATGGTCGCCGTCGCAGTGGGCCGGCGTTGGCGGGCATCGAGGAGGTTCCCTGGCACGATCTGCCGGGGCGACTCACCTGCTGGCTTGCCGACCGGGCCGCTGGGCGGCCCGGCACGCTCGGCATGCCCGCCACGGCCCGGCGGGAGGATCGCTTGCTGGAAGCCATGACCCGCGGTCTAGATCGCGAGGCACGGCCGATCGTCTCGGTGGCCGCAGGCAATGCCCTCGACGTCGAAGGGTTGGCCGACCTCGTGACCGCGGCGGGGGGCACGGTCACACGCCGAAGCCGAGGGCGGCCGCCCCTCGACGAACCCGCGGCCGTGCTCGTCTGGGACGTCGGCAGCATCGGCGGCGACCATCTGGCCTGGCTGCGGATGCTGGCGGCCAATCGGCCGGCACTGAGGATCGTGGTGATGGAGTCGTTTCCGCGGGCTGACACCGCCCAGGCAGCGCTCGCTGCAGGGGCTGCGGCGGTGCTCGGCAGGCCGGCGTCCACCGAGGCCGTGGCGGGCACGCTGGCTCGTTTCGCCCCTGGCTTTGGCCTTTCTCTCGTCCCCGGCAACGGCTAGGATCCCGCGCCCTCCTGGCGGCCCGCCCGGCCGTGTCGGGACCGCCCCGCCGATCGCACCGGAACCCTCTTCCTTGCACCGTGCCGTCTCGACGATGCTGGCGTTCGTGCCCGTGCTCGGCATCGGCTGCGCGCACCTCGTGGGCGTGTCGTCCTGGGACTTCCGCCCGCCTGGAGACCTTTTTTCGGGTGAGGCGTGGAGCGACGGCGAGCTGCCGGGCAGGTCCGAGGTCGTCGCCGGCCAACTGGTGATTCACGCCGATTTCCCGATCGCCGGCCAGCACCGCCTGGTCCGCGAACTCGAGGAGATGCGAGCCGACGTGAGCCAGCAACTCGGGCTGCCGATTTCCGACGAGCCCGTGCACCTCTATTTGTTCGAGAATCCGGACCGGTATGCGGAGTTCGTGTC
Organism: Planctomycetota bacterium; assembly: GCA_016872955.1. Taxonomy (GTDB): domain Bacteria; phylum Planctomycetota; class Planctomycetia; order Pirellulales; family UBA1268; genus QWPN01. The sequence goes on along the minus strand of VGYP01000318.1, from coordinate 2,309 downwards.
CGCCCGGTTTCCAGCGTTCCCGTCGCGCCGTGCCTTCTTCGTCGAGACCGACACGACGCTGTCGGTGTTCGCTGCCTGGCAGGATCGCGTGGCCGAGGACCTGCGGCACGAGACGACCCACGGCTACGTGCATGCGGTGGTGCCCGCCGTGCCGCTGTGGCTCGACGAGGGGATCGCCGAATACTTCGAGCTGCCACGCGCCCAGCGAGGTCGTCATCAGCACCACCTCGCCCACCTTGCGGGCCGGATCATCGAGGGCACCTGGCGGCCCGACATGGAACGGCTGGAGTCGCTCGAGGCTGCCGCGGCCATGTCGCAGGATCACTACGCCGAGGCGTGGTGCTGGGTGCATTGGCTGCTTAACACGACGCCCGAGCGGCGCGCGCTGCTGCAGGACTATCTCGCCGACGTCCGCCGCGATCCTGCGACCGCCCCCCTTTCGACGCGGTTGCGGCGAGTGGGGCCAGGCGATCTTGCGGGCGAGCTTCGCGGGCACGTCGAGCGGCTGACCGCCGACTGAACGAATCAGCGGCTGAAGACGGTGCCCTGATCAACGGTCTGGAAGCCGAGCTTGGAAAACAGCTTCATGGCCGGGGCATTGTCCTCGGCCACCTGCGCCTCGACGACCGTCGTGCCCTCCTCGGCGAGATCGTGTAGGGCCTCGGCGACGAGGAAGTTGGCCAGCCCCTGCCGACGGCGTGGCCCTTCGATGTCGATCCGCAGCAGCCCCGTCATCGTCAGACCCCAGGAGGCAGCCAGAGGCTGCACGTCCCAGAAGGAGGCACTGCCGAGCAACGCGTCGGACTCGCCGTGCAGTTCGTAGCGACGCAGGGAAATGCCGGTGGTGGTGGCGGCCTCCCACCACGATCGGCGGGCGGGCTCGTCGATGGCCCGCAGGGTCGTGGCCCGGCGGATCGCCAACTGCAGGCGATTGACAGGCGGCCGAAACCCGGCGAGGGGACGTTGGAGCACGGCGGTCCGGCCGGCCTCACGGTAGCCGGCCCGCCGGAACACGTCTTGCATGCCGGGGGATGAGTCGAGGATGCCGGGCAGATCACTGCCGCCGTAAAGGCCGAGGTAGAAGCCGCCTAACGCCGCCGACCCGCCTCCCAGGATGGTGCGGGCACCCCGGGCTCTGAGGTACTCCTCTGCCCGCGCGAGCAGGCCGCTTTCGATCTCGCAGCGGCGTTCGTGCGGCGGCACCACCACCAGCAGGGTGGTGCCCACGGCGGTGTCGAGTGCGGTCCGATCGGCGTTCGGGCCGAAGGCGACGTGCGTGAAGCCCAGGATGCGGTCGGCGTCACGGGCGACCAGCAACCCGCGGCGGTCGAAATAGGGCTTGGAGAAGACCGCAGTCTCCAGGTCGGCGGAAGTCATCGGCTGAAGGGCCCTGGGGCCCAGGTCGGTCGCCCGCCAGGCGTCGGCGAGCCGGGGAGGGTCGTCGTTTCGAAAGCAATCGAAGCCGATCATGACGCCCCGCCCGTCTGATCGCAGAATCGCACCTCGACGACACTGCCACGCTCGCGGACCTCATGGACGGGCTGTCTCACCATCGGGGAGACACCGTGCCGTCCGGTGACGACGTCGAACTGCCAGCCGTGCCAGGGGCAGGTCAGCGTGGTGCCGCAGAGCCGACCGGCGCCCAGCGGGCCCCCCTGGTGCGGGCAGAGCCCGTCGATCGCGTGGAAGACACCCGCCACGTTCGCCAGCGCTACCACCCGGTCCGCCACCACCCGTTCGAGAATCGTGCCGGGCGGGCATTCGTCGGCCCGGGCGATCGGAATCCATTCGGCCATGGACGTGCGCGGGGCGTGCCGGTGTGCGTGTCGCGGTTCCTCACGCGGCAGGCCGCGGTACTCTAGCCTTTCGGGGCCGGTCCCGCCATCGACGATGGACCCACCAGTATTGGGCTGGCTCCCGGACGATGGCGTGTTCGAGGAGCGTGGTGTACCACTGCGACAGCGCGCCAAGGTCCACCGTCTCGGGGCCGCCGGCGGCCGGGTCGATCTCCCCCTCGACGCGGAGGTCGTAGTCGAAAAGCCCTCCGCGACGTGTGGCCGAGCAGACCAGCACGGGGGCCTGCGCGGAGAGGGCGAACACGCCGATCGCCTTATGGACGCTCGCAGGCCGTCCGAAAAACTGCACCCAGCAGCCCTTGGACCCGGCTGCCTGGTCGCCCAGCAGCCCGATCGCACCGTGCTCCTCCAGCACGAGCGCCACGTCGGGGGCGCTTCCCTTCTTGGGCAGAATTCGTTGGCCACGCGACTCGCGAAACTCCGTCACGAAGCGGTCCAGCAGGGGGTTGTCGA
>VGYP01000317.1 GCA_016872955.1 Planctomycetota bacterium | reverse complement strand
TGGCGTCGGTGCCGTCGATCTTCACCGGCCCCTTGCCCTTGGCGTCTTCCTCGAGCGCCCACTGGGCGATGTCCACATGGTGGGCGCCCCAGTCGGTGAATTTGCCGCCGGAGTACTCGTACCACCAGCGAAACTCGTAGTGGCACCGCTTCTCCCGATAATCGACCTTGGGGGCCTGGCCGAGCCACATCTCCCATCCCCGTCACGTACCATCCGCCCCAACGCCGGCGGAAAGGGGTCGAATCGTTCACGCGAAGAAAATCCAGCGACCGGTTTCACGCGAAGAACCAGCGATGAAATCGCCGGTTGTGACGGCCCTGGTGCCACGATCCGCCGACTGACCTGGGGCCCCCGGTCGGGTCGTTGATCCGGGGGCATCCCGGAGCTAGCCTCGGGCTATATCTTCTCGCTCTTCTTTGGAGGGTCGGCACAATGGGCCTCGTTCAACAACTCAGCCTTTCCCTACGCGGCCGCCGCCGCGCCTGCCGCGGTCGGCAGACCCGCCTGGCCGTCGAGCGGCTCGATTCCAGAATCGCGCTCGCGGTGGATCAGTTGTGGGTGCAGCCCGGCAGCCCGATGTCGACGGACACTCCCACGGGCGCGGCGACCAACCCCTTCCACTCGCTCAAAGAGGCCCAGGCTGCGATCCGCGCGCGGCTCGCGGCCGGCCCCCAGCGACGCGACATCGTCGTCAACATCGCCGGCGGCACCTATGAACTCCACGGTCCCCTGACGTTCACCGGGGCCGACTCCGGCAAGAATGGCCGCACCGTCACCTGGCGGGCCGCCCCCGGCGCGACGCCCGTGTTCTCGGGTGCGCGGCAGGTGACCGGCTGGGAGCTGGTCCAGAACCCGGGCCTCCAGGGGCTGGGGCTCAACACGGTGTGGAAGGCCGACGTCAGCAGCCTCTCGGTCGCGGGCCAGCCGAGCGGGAACTTCCGTGTCAGGCAGCTCTACATCGACGGTGTTCGCGGCACGCTCGCCGAAACGATGCCCTCGGCCATGCCCGAAGACCTCCTGCCCACATACCCCTACGGCTTCCGGCCGCTGATCGGGCAGTACGACTTCAGGGTCTCAGGCGAGCCCGTGAACGGCATCGTCTACAGCGACCCGAACGACCCGAACAACCCGCTCCGCCTGGTTCCGAGCTTCGCGAACTGGCAGAACCCCACGTCCTGGGACCAAGTCGAGCCCTCCAGCTCACAACCGTCCGACCCGCGGCGGCAGCAGGACATCGAGGCGGTGGGCCGGATGCAGTGGCGCGAGTTCCGCATGCCCGTGCAGTCGATCGGAGCCTATGACCCGGCTCAGATCGTCGACATGCCGAATCCGCTCGACGACATCGCCGTGGGCCTGATCACGATGCGGCCCGAAGCGTGGCGGGCCGCCTCGCTCGGTGTCGAGCCCGCGAGTTCCGTGCCGGGGGCGCCGCCGCTCGTGCCCCACGAGCCGGCCATCTGGAACCCCTGGCGGATCACCCAGTTCGCCAATTCCTACCGGTTCCTCGACCAGCCCGGCGAGTGGTACTACGACCGGGTCGGCAGGAGCGTGTACGTCGTCTGCGCGCCGCTCACGGATCCCAACCTCGGCCACACCTTCGAGATTCCCGTCACCGAGTCGCTCCTGCAGGTACACGGCAGCGCGGCCGCGCCCGTGAGAAACCTCGCCTTCCAGGGGATCGAGTTCAGCGGCGCCACCTGGCTCGCGCCGAGCCTCGGCGAGGGCTACGTTCCCGACCAGGCGAGCGTGCGGGTCGACGCGGGCCGGAACCCCGTCACGGGCGAATACCTCAACGACTTCAGCACCACGGGCCACAGCAAGTTCACCAAGGCTACGCCCGGCAACGTCGCCCTGTCCTTCGCGCGGAACGTGGAGTTCAGCGGCAACGTGTTCAAGAACCTGGGTGGCGTCGGGCTCCAGCTCGGCACCGGCACGCAGGGCGTGCGAGTGGTCCGCAACACGTTCACGGGCATCTCGTCGTGCGCGGTCACGGTCGGCGGCGCCTCGTGGTGCCGGGTCGATGCCTCGATCGATCCGAGCAAGCCGCAGTCGAAGTGGGTGATCGACCCCGACCAGCGGATCACCGTGCTTGGCACAGATGCCTTCCCAGGCGACCCGCGGCTGGCCGTCCGCGACAATGCGATCCTGCAGAACACGATCACGGGCACCGGCGAGGACTACGTGGATGCCTCGGGCATCTTCGTGGGCTTCGCGCGGAACACGCGGATCGTGAACAATCTGATCTCGGACACCTCGTGGTCGGGAATGCAGATCGGCTGGGGCTGGGGGCTCGTGGACAGCCCGCGGTTCCCGGGCCAGCCCAACAGCACCGTCAGCTCATGGCTGCCGAACGACCTCGGCGTGCCCACCGCGCTTGGCGGCACGCAGGTGATCGGCAACGTGATCACGAACTTCTTGACCCAGGTCTACGACGGTGGCGCGATCTACACCACCGGCGCCCAGGGCCGCAACTGGGCCGATGCCACGCTGATCCGAGGCAACCAGATGTATGCCAAGCGGCCGCTCGCGGGCAGCAACGTGGTCTACACCGACGGCGGCACGCGCTGGGTGATCGTCGAGAGCAACCTGCAGTACGACAATCAGCGGGGGGAGTTCTGGATGGGGGCGGACTTCAGCGACTCCGACCGGCTCAACGTCAACGCGTCGAGCGTCTACGGATTCTTCCCGCTTGCGAACGGGATCCCCTACGGCAGCGAGATCGGCGGCTGCATCCCTGCCGGCAACCTCCGCTACCGCAACAACCTCTGGGAGAACCGCTGGGCCGGCACGTCGTTCCCGTTCCCGCTGACGCGGATGGCCGATCCGGCGCTGCCGGCCTACCAGAACCTGTCGAACTGGCCGAACAACCCGCTCTTCAACAACCCGTCGCCACAGCCCTACTACGGGCTGACGACGGGGCTCTCGTTCGCGGGCAACTCGTTCCTGCTGTACGACTCGAACGGCCCCAACCCCGCGATCTCGGCGTGGCTCGCCCGCCGCGGCTACGGCACCCGCTGGAAGCCAGGCGCCGGCTGATCGACCGCGGGCAAGTCCCGGGGTCCGGCCAACAAGCCTCCGCTGTGGGCTAAATTATCGACGTAGGGAGACAGGAACCCCTGTATCAAAATGTAGACGGCCCATCCGAAGAACACGACGCCGAGGCGCGCATCGTGAAAAAACAGACGGTGCCGGTTCTTGTAGAGCGATGCACCCAAGGCGCCCATGACCCCGAAGATGGCTCCAGAAGCGCCCACGGACACCTGATTCTGTAGACAGCTGGCCAGCGCCGCCGCGACGCCTGACGCGGTGTACACAGCGAACATCCTCTGGGGGCCAAACGCATGCTCAAATGTACTACCAAGGACATAAATGATGACGCTATTGCCGATCAAATGATCGAGATCGGAATGGAGAAACATCATGCTGATCAATCGCCAGTATTCTCCCGCGAGGATGGAAGGGGTGTCTTTGCCGCCAATGGCGATCAGTGACCTGCCTCCCTTCAACGAGGCCACTTCGGGAGCGAGAATCCTGGGTGGCCGCAACCAAGGGAGGGCCAGAAATGCCACGAGGCAAGGCGGACCAG
>VGYP01000316.1 GCA_016872955.1 Planctomycetota bacterium | reverse complement strand
TCTTTTTGCCGCGTGAATGAACGCCGGCTGTCTCGGGAGACGCGGTTGCTCCAGTGGCGTTCGCGGAACCAGAGCCAAAGTCGCTCGGCAGGATTCAGTGCCTGGGAATACGGCGGCAGGAACAGCGGCGTGTTTCGTCGTGGCTACCTGGACTGCTTCGCTGTGTACCAGCCCGCTCTGTCCAGCACCAGAACGGCGTGCTGACGTGTGCCACGCTTCTTGGCCGCCGCATGGAGGCCCTGCTGCATGGTTGCGGTAGTCGCTTTGCGATGTGGACTGACCATCGACCACCCGGCCGCTGGATCGACAATGCCGAAGACCCCGATCGACTTCCGCCCGTTTTGTCGCTTGACCGTCGGCCGCGACCCCTTGATAGCCCATACCGAGGTCAACGTTCCCAGCTGCCCGAACCGTGCTTCGTCCTGAAACCAGACGCGAACGCTGGTGCGCGGCCGGGAGGCCCGCACGCCGTTTACAAAAGGGAGCGCGACGCTTGCAAGCCTTGGCCGCGGCCAGATCCTGCCGGGGATATCTCGGCCGGGGCTTGAGGCAGCCGAAGCCGTTGTCTGGGGGCCGCATCATCGCACCGGCAGGCAGAGGGCGCGATCTGGGAAAGCAGGGCGGGGCCGCGCGAGTCTCACGTGGGGCCAGCATCAGATGCCTTCGACCACGCGGCAGTGCGCGAGGATCGCGGCCGGCGTCGACACGTAGCCGGTGTAGAACGGGCCGAACTGGGCGTAGCGGGCGCTCGCCTCGTCGAAGCGCATGGTGTAGACGATCTCCTTCAGGAAATCGGGCCGCTTTGCCCAGAGCGTGACGCCCCACTCCCAGTCGTCGAGCCCGACGGAGACGGTGATCAGCTGCGTCACCCGCCCGCCGAAGGACATGCCCGTCCGGCCATGTTCGGCCATCAGGCGACTCCGCTCGGCGAATGGCAGCGTGAACCAGTTGGCGTTCACGTCGCGGCTCTTGTTCATCGGATAGAAGCAGGCGTTGGGCCAGGCGGGGAGGTCCGGTTCCAGCCGCGCCTGCCGCATGGCGGGCTCCCGGGCGGCATAGGCCTGCACCTTGGCACGGTACGTCGGGCTTTCGGGCTGTTCTCCCTCGGCGACAAGTCGCTCGGCGTACTGCTCCACCGTGGGGACGTACTCGCTGACTTCCGTCAAGCCCACGAAGGAGTACGTCGGCTCGATCGCCACGCCGAGCGGCCCGGCCAGCAGTCGCTGATGCACGGCATCGACCGCCAACGGGGAGCGATCCATCACGACCAGCCCGAAGTCGGCCTTGTGGCCGGGTACGAGCCAGGTCTGCAGCCGGGTCGGGGCGGGGTTCACCGCCAGATCGAACGCCGCCGTGAAGGCCGTGGCCCCCGTGGCCCGTTCCGCGGACGACATGCGGGTGAGCCGCTCACGGTCGAACCGGTAGAAGAGGTGGCTGACGTGCCAGCCCGAGGACGGCTCGATGCCGGGCTCGACGGCCTCGGCTGGATGCGGAGCGTGCGGGCGATGCATGACGGGTGGCTGGCGGAGGGAGGGCGGCCCGTGGCCGCAGTCGGACGAAAGTGTACGCGGACGTCCGGCCGACGGGAGCGGCCCGGTGTCCAAGGGGGGCGATTTCGCGGTAGGATGAGGGTTCGCGGTCGCAACGCAACGTACACGGGAGGTCAAGCAGCCATGGGACAGGCGATCGTCGATCCGGCGGAACTGCGGCGGTTCGCCGGCAACCTGCGGAAGTTCAGCGAGGAGGTGCTGGCGCACATGCAGATGGTGCAACGCCAACTCGCCCAGCTCGGCTCCACGTGGCGGGACCAGGAACAGCAGAAGTTCGCCGCCGAGTTCGAGGCCCAGCTGACGACCTTCAAGCGGTTCGCGGAGTCGACGGGTGAATACGTGCCCTACCTGATCCGCAAGGCCGAACGCGTCGAGGAGTACCTCCAGCAGCGGTGAGCCGGGGTCGCCCCCGCCACGGCACGAGGATCAGGCATGTCGCAGCAGGCCGAAGTCAAGTCGATCGACACGCTGGCGTTCATGAAGTCGGCGTTCGCGTCGTTCGCGCACGAGAGCGGTCAGGCGCTCGCCGAGATCGAGATCCAGGGGCAGCGGGCCGTCGAATACATCTGCGTTGACCGCGCCGCCTACTGGAAGGCGGAGATTCGCCGGATGAACGACTTGGTCAACAAGGCGATCAAGGACCTCGAGCACTGCCGGACCTTCAAGAAGGTGGGCGACAACACGCCCTCGTGCATCGAGGAGAAAAAAGCGCTCGAGAAGGCCCGTCAGCGGCTGGCCCGGGCGGAGCAGAAGGCGGAGGCGGTCCGCCGCTGGACGCCCATCGTGCAGCAGCAGTTTCGCGAAACCTGCGTGCGGCTGGTGCGATTTCGCGACGTGATCGACGTGGATTGTCCGCGGGCCATGGCTCAGCTCGACCGAATGCTCAAGGCACTCGACGCCTACCGTCAGGTGGCCTCGCCCACCGGCGGTGACGGCGAGGCGGCGGGAGGTGGCGGTCAGAACGTCACGCGACAACTCGACGAGGCTGCGGCGGCGGAGGCTGCGGCCGCCACGCCGGCCGAGCCGGAGGGGGACACGGCATGAGGGTCGGCGACCTCTCCAGCGGCGCGGCCAAACTGGCCAACGCGCTCAAGCAGATGCACCTGAAGTGGGATGCCGCGTCGGAGACCTGGTACGACGGCCGGGCGAAGGCCTTCCACAAGGACAACGTCGAGCCGCTGCTGCCCAACGTCAAGGAGACGCTCGATGCCCTCGGCCGCCTGGCCGAGGTGCTCGACCGTGCCTGCCGCGACGTGGGCGACTCCGACGGCTTCTGATCGATCCCCCGAGCCGGCCCAGAGGACCGCCGTGAGCACAGACTCCACCGACATCGCCGCTCCCGATTCGCCTATCGCGGCGACCGCTGCGTCCTACCATCCGACGGTGCTTCGCGAGCAGATGGCGATCCTCCGCCGCGAGGCCGCTGCCCGGGCGAAGGCGGAGAACGAGATCACCGCGGAACACGAGGCGGAGACCGAACAGGCTCGCTCGACGGCCGACAAGTCGCTGGCAGCCACGCGGAAGAAGTACGCCGTGGAGATCGACTCCGCCAAGCACGAGCACGCTGCGCTCGTGCAGAAGGCGGACGCCTTCCTGGCTGCCGAGCGTAAGAAACTCGACGAGGCCCGACAGGCGCGGGCCAAATCGCTGGAGGTCGCCTGCGGAAAGAAACTCGCGGATCTCAAGGAGGACATGGAGTTTCAAGATCTGTCCGCGACGAGCGTGCACAAGGATCAGGCCAAACAGCCCTTGGTCGCCTTCGCCAAGGCCGAGAAGGAGTTGGCCCGGACGCTCGCCCAGTTCGACGAGGCGGTCGCCGCTGCCGGGCGATTCCTGCTCAAGCGCGGCGTCAAGGTGCCGACGGAGGTGTTGGTGGGGGGCGACGGGGCGGTCGGTGTGGGCGATCCGCTCGGCGGCCTCGTGGCGGCCCGCGACGCCGCCAAGGCAGAAGCGGAGGCGATCGTGGCCCTGCCGGCAGCGCGGCAGGCCTTTTCGGGCGGACTGCGGGGAGCCATGGTGGTCGGCCCAATCGCCGCGGCGATCGCGCTGGCGGCCG
>VGYP01000315.1 GCA_016872955.1 Planctomycetota bacterium | reverse complement strand
CCCCGCGAGGCCATCGACATGGCCACGGCCGCCGGAGCCTGGGCCCTGGCGATCGAGGATCGGGCCGGCAGGATCGCCGTCGGGCGTCCTGCCGATCTGGCGATTCTCAGGCCTGCAGGTGGCCGGGTGGCGGATCCCTTCTTCGCCGCGCTGGCCCCGGACACGACCATCGCGGCCACCCTCCGCCGCGGCCACACGATCGCCGGCCGGCTCGCCTGAACTCCACGGGAACCTTCGCGGCCTGCCGCGCATCACAGCGGGTGGAGCCGGCTTCCAGATCCTGTCGCTTCAGCCCCGTCGAGACGGCAGCCATGCCCCCGAGCACCCGGTTCTGTCGCTGGCTGATCGGCGTGGTCGCCTGGTTGGTCGTCACGTCGGCCACCGCCTCGGCCCAGGGACTGATCGTGATCGACCGACCGCCGCCCGGCTGGCGGCCGCCGCCACACGTACCGCACCCGTTCGCGCCCCTGGAGCTTCGCCGTCATCACGTCACGGTCACCGTCCGGGCGCACGTCGCGACCACCGAGATCGAGCAGACGTTCTTCAATCCGAATGACCGGCCGCTGGAGGGCTCGTACCTGCTGCCCGTGCCCCGCGGCGTGACGCTCGACTCCTTCGCGATGGACCTCGATGGGACGCTGACCGAGGCCGAGTTGCTCGATGCCGACAAGGCCCGGGGAATCTACGAGGACATCGTCCGCCGGACGCGGGACCCGGCGCTGCTGGAATACGCCGGCCAGGATTGCTACAAGGTGCGGGTGTTTCCGATCGAGCCGCGGAAGGAGAAACGGCTCCGGCTGATCACCACGCAGCTGCTTGCCTCCGACGGCGGCATGGTCGAGTACCGGCATCACCTCGGCGTGGAGAAGTTCTGCCCCCGGCCGATCGACTCGCTCAGCGTCAAGGTCCGGATCGAGACCGAGGCGCCGCTCACCACCATCCATTCGCCCAGCCACGAGGTGGAGGTGACGCGAAACGGCGAGCGGCGGGCCGTGGTCGGCTTCGAGGCCAAGGATCTGCGGCCCGACGGGGATTTCCGGCTTGTCTGGGGCGTCAAGCCCGACGAGCTCGTCGGCCTGGGACTGCTCTGTCATCGGGAACGGGACGAGGAGGAGGGCACCTTCGCGCTGTTCGCCGCCCCATCACCGGCGACGGTGGCCGCGAAGCCGCAGCCCAAGGACATCGTCTTCGTGCTCGACACGTCGGGCTCAATGGCCGACGGCGACAAGTTGGGCCAGGCCCGCCGGGCGCTGGAGTTCTGCCTCCGGAACCTCGACGACCGAGATCGCTTCGGGGTGGTGCGCTTCGCCACCGAGGCGGAATCGCTGGCCGAGGCGCTCCTACCGGCCGACGCGGCGGCCCGCGAGAAGGCGATCGCCTTCGTGAAGGGATTCAAGCCGATCGGCGGCACCGCCATCGCCGATGCCCTGACCCGCGGGCTGGCCCTGGCGACGACGGCGCACGATCCGGCCAGACCCTGCTTCGTGGTCTTCCTGACCGACGGCCTGCCGACCGTGGGGAGCACCGACGTCGACAGGCTCGTGGGACTGGTGGCCGACGCGGTCGGCACGCGGACGATCCGTGTCTTCTGTTTCGGTGTCGGCACCGACGTCAACACCCACCTACTCGACCGGATCGTCGAGCGGACACGGGCGGCGGGGCAGTACGTCCTGCCGGGTGAGGATCTGGAACTCACGCTGGCGGGCTTCTACGGTAAGATCGCCAACCCGGTGCTCGCGAACCTCGCGGTCAGCATCGACGGGGAGGTGCGGCTCTCGAAGATTCATCCGTCGCCGCCGCCCGATCTCTTTCAGGGCGAACAACTCGTCGTGCTGGGTCGCTTCACCGGACAGGGGCGTGCCACGCTCACACTCACCGGCACGGTGGGCGGTGAGCCGCGTCGGCTGACGCTGACGCGGACCTTTCCGGCAGACGACGGCGAGCGGGATTTCCTGCCGCGGCTGTGGGCCGTGCGGCGCGTGGGTTTCCTGCTGGATCAGATCAGGCTCCACGGCGAGAGCCGCGAGGTCCGCGACGAGGCCGCCACGCTCGCCCGACGGTTCGGCATCGTGACGCCCTACACCTCCTGGCTGATCCTTGAGGACGAGGGCCGCCGCAAGGTGGCGACCGCCGATCGCACCCTGCAGGCCTTCGAGGCGGACCCGGAGGCCCGCCGCCACGCCGGGCGGATGTACGAGCAGGCGCGAGCGAGCGTCAGCGGCGCGACGGCGGTGGGTGACGCCCAGGCCTACGACGTGCTCGAGCGGGCCGACAAGCTCGCCGCGGCGGCGGTGGCCAACGCCCATGCTTGGCGCGGACAAGCCGGCGTTTCCGTGCCGGGGAGCGTTGCCGTGCAGAGGGCCGTCGACGCCCAGCAGTCCCGCACGGTCGCAGGCCGCACGTTCTACGCCAATGCCGGCCAGTGGATCGACGCCCGTGTCCAGGAACGACCGGACGCCCGCCGCGAGCGGGTGGCTTTCGCCTCCGACGCCTACTTCGCCCTCCTCGCGGAGGAACCGGCCACGGCCCCGTGGCTGGCCCTGGGCCGCAATGTCGTCCTGCTGGTGGGCGACAGGGTGGTGGAAGTCGTCGAATGATCGAACCCAGGACGCCCGGAACCACGGAGAGACCCGCCATGAAGACGACCCGTTCGCTACTCTGCTGCCTGCTCCTGCTGTGGTCCACGATCGGCCGCGGTGACGATCGCAAGCACGCCCCGCGACCCCGTATCGAAGTCTGCTTCGTCCTCGACACGACCGGTTCAATGTCGGATCTGATCGAGGGGGCGCAGGCGAAGATCTGGAGCATCGCCAACGAGCTGATCACGGCCACGCCCACCCCGGAACTGAAACTCGCTCTGGTGGGCTACCGCGACCGCGGCGATCATTACGTCACCCGCCTGACCGACCTCACCGCCGACATCGACACCGTCCACGCCACGTTGATGGGATTCACCGCCATTGGCGGCGGCGATGGGCCGGAATCGGTCAACCAGGCGCTGCACGAGGCGGTCACGAAGGTGTCGTGGAGCGACGACCGCGAGGTGCTAAAGATCGTGTTCCTCGTGGGCGACGCCCCGCCCCACATGGACTACGAGCAGGACGTCCGCTACCCCGAGGTCTGTCGGGCTGCCGTCGCGCGGAACCTCGTCATCAACGCCGTCCAATGCGGCCAGCAGGAAGACACGGCTGCGATCTGGAAAGAGATCGCGAAGCTGGCCGAGGGGAAGTACATCCCTCTGGTACAGTCCGGCGGCATGGTCCAGATCGCGGCTCCGCAGGACGAGGAGATCGCAGCGCTCAACCGCGCCATCGGCGGCACGCTGATCGGTTACGGCCGCGCGGAGACCCGCCGCGGCGTGGCCGCCAAGCAGGCGGCCGCGGAAGCCGCGGCCCCCGCTGCCGCGGCCGACCGGCTCTCGTACAACGCCGCCACGGGGTCGGTCGTGCAGGGCGGAGGTGAACTGATTGACGCGATCGAACGGGGTGACGTGCGGCTCGAGGAGGTCGAGGCCGCGGACCTGCCCGAGGAGCTGCGTGGGCTCGATGCCCGGCAGCTCGCCGCCGCGGTCTATGCCAAGCGGGCCACGCGAAAGGACATCCAGGCCCGGCT
>VGYP01000314.1 GCA_016872955.1 Planctomycetota bacterium | reverse complement strand
GCCCCCGAGAGCGGGTCGTAGCCGGGCACGAGCGGGATCTCGAAGCCGCCGTAGCCGTAGAGCAGCGTGGGCGTAGCGCCGTCGGCTGGCAGCTCGGCCGGCCCGATCTGAAAATAGGGGATCCGGGTGCCGTCCTTGCTCGTCGCCTCGTGCTGGGAAACGGACAGTCCGGCGGCTGCGAAGAAGGCCGGTGATCGCTTGAGCGGCTCGGGCCGCGGGCCGTCCCCGTCGCCGCCGAGCGTGCCGAAGGCGAGCGTCGTGGGCTCGAGCGGCGTGGCAGTCGTGAGCCAGAACTCGTCGGTCTCGAGATCGTCGACGGCCGCGACGCTCGCCATGGCCACCTCGGGCACGCCGGGGAGCGGCCGTCGATGCCACCGGCCGTCGCGATGCGTCAGCACCTCCAGCCGACTGCGGACGTTGTCGAGCGTGGTCAGCAGCAGGTGGTTTCGCGTGGGGGCGTGGGCCACCAGCGACGTCCGCGGCCCCGGCTCGAAGAGCACGTCGAAGCGACGCTCACCTGCCAAGAACGTCTTGAAGTTGGCCGCCAGCAGGCTGCCCGCAGGATGGGTTTTCCCTTCGACCGTCCAGGGCGACCGCAGTTCGAGGAACAGCCATTGGCGGTGCACCGAGGCATTGGCGTCGTCGGGCTTCGCGATCTTCACGAGCCTGCCATCGCAACGCAGAAACAACTCGTTGGTCCAGAAGGTGACCTGCCGGGAGACGAAATCCCGCTCGAAGCCCGGGGTCAGGTCGCGCCAGGCCGCCACCGACATGTCGTCGGCCTGACCCTCGTATACGACCTCCGCGGCCGCCAACGGCTCGCCCCGCGACCACTCGCGGACGGTGCGCGGGTAGCCGGACGTCGTCAACGAACCGGGCCCAAAGTCCGTGGCCACGAAGAGGCTGTCGCGGCATCGCCAGGCGACGCGGCTCTTGGCTTCCGGCACCTGGAACCCACCGGCGACGAACCGCTTCTCCTCGAGGTCGAACTCGCGAACCACGTCGGCGTCGGCACCGCCGCGGGAAAGCGACACCAGGCAGAACCGGTCGTCGGGTTCGAGGACGGTCACCCCGTGCCAGACCCAGTTCTCCCCCTCGGCTTTCCCGAGCGCATCGAGATCGATGACCGTCTCCCAGGCTGGCATCTCGACCCGGTAGTCGGCGAACGTGGTTCGCCGCCAGAGGCCGCGGGGGTGGGCGGCGTCGCGCCAGAAGTTGAGGAGGCGATCACCGATCTTCGTGACCAGCGGGATCTTCTCGCGAGAGTCCAGGATGCCGCGCAGCCGCTCCTCGAGTCGACCGAAGCCGTCGCCGGTGGCGATCGCCGCCACGGCCTCAGCGTTGCGGGCCTTGACCCACTCGAGCGGCTTCTCGCCCGCCACGTCCTCGAGCCAGAGGTGGGGATCGGCGGGCTCCGCCGCGGGTGCGGGACTGGGTGGCATAAGCAGAACACTCCACGAAACCAGGGGCAGGACGATGGCGCGGGCCAGGCGGGCGACCGGCCATGAGGCTGCGAACCAGCGCGTCATGCCCGCACCTGGCCGCTGCCCGTGACCACGTACTTGTACGTCGTCAACTCCCGGATGCCGCACGGGCCGCGGGCATGGAGCTTATCGGTCGAGATGCCGATCTCGGCGCCCAGCCCTAGCTCGCCACCGTCGTTGAAGCGGGTGCTGGCATTGACCATCGCCACGGCCGTGTCCACCCGCGCCGCGAACCGCTCCGCGGCGACGGGGTCGGCGGTCACGATCGCGTCGGTGTGGCGGGAGCCATGGCGGTTGATGTGGTCGATGGCAGCGTCGAGCGACGTGACGACGGCCATCGAGATCTTGGGGCCGAGGTACTCGGTGCCCCAGTCGGCCGCCGTGGCCGCGGCCGCCGCGGGCACCAGCCTCCGCACCGCGGCATCGCCCACGATCTCGACGCCGTGCGCCGCCAGGGCGGCGGCGACGGCCGGCAGGAAGCGTTCGGCCACGTCGCGGTGCACAAGCAGCGACTCGGCCGCGTTGCAGACGCCCATTCGTTGGCACTTCGCGTTGACGGTGATCGCCTCGGCCATGGCGAGGTCGGCGGCCCGGTCGACGTAGACGTGGCAGTTGCCCGAAAAGTGCTTGAGCACGGGCATCCGGGCCTCGGCACAGACCCGCCGGATGAGTCCTTCGCCGCCGCGGGGAATGGCGATATCGACGAGGTCGTCCAGCTTCAGAAACTCGCCGACCGCCTCCCGATCGGCCACGTCCACCAGTTGCACGGCGTCGATGGGCAGGCCGGCGTCAGCGAGGGCCGCCCGCACGCCCCGCACGATGCATTCGCTCGAGTGGGCCGCCTCCTTCCCGCCGCGGAGGATGATGGCGTTGCCCGAGGCGATGGCCACGGCCGCGGCGTCGGCGGTGACGTTGGGCCGCGACTCGTAGACGAAGAACAAGACGCCCAGCGGCACGCGGATCTTGCGGATCACCAGACCGTTGGGACGGCTGGTCTCCTCGAGCACCTCGCCGACCGGATCGGGCAGGGCCGCCACGGCCTCGACGCCGGCGACGATCGACTCGACGCGGGCCGCGTCGAGCACGAGCCGCTCCGTGGCAGCGGGCGTGAGGCCGAAGCCTGGGGCGGCGGCCACGTCGGCGGCGTTGGCCGTGAGAATGGCCGCGACGTCGCCACGAATCCGGGCGGCGGCGGCCCGCAGCGCGGCCGCCCGACGTGGCCCGGGAATGCCGGCCAGGTCGATCGCAGCCTGGCGAGCCCGCTCGGCAATGGCCCGGCAGTGGGCGGCGAGCGGGGATGTGGATGGGGGGGCGGTGGCCATGCGGCACTCCGGACGATCGGCGACGTCTGGTTGTACCCTACCGTCGATGGCGGCGAGCGTCAGCCCCGGCCCGCGGCCGCGAAGAGTTCGAGCGCCGCCCGCACGAGCCCCACGGCGTGCACGCGGACGGCCTGCACGCCGGCCGCCGCCAGGGCACAAGCGGCACCCGCCGTGCCCGCGTCGCGATCGGCCTCGTCGGCCGGCCGGCCAAGAGACCGTTCCAACGACTTGCCGATGAACCCCTTGCGGGAATGACCGACGAGCACGGGACAGCCGAGGTCGAGAAATCGCCCCGCGTGGGCCATCAGCGTGAGATTGTGGGCGTGGGTCTTGCCGAAGCCGATGCCGGGATCGAGACAGATCCGCTCACACGGGATGCCGGCCGCCACCAGCCCGTTCCGCCGTCGCCGGAGGTAGTCGTGGATCTCCGCCACGACGTCGTCGTAGTGCGGGTCGTCCTGCATGGTCCGCGGCGCGCCCCGCATGTGCATCACACACAGGCCGGCTCCCGACTCGTAGGCCACGGCCAGCATGTCGGGGTCACCCTCGAGACCGGTGACGTCGTTGATGATCTCGGCTCCGAGGTGCACCGCCCGGGCCGCCACGGCGGCCTTGGAGGTGTCGATCGAGACCGGCAGGCCGCTCTCGGCGACGAGCCGCCGGACCACCTCGGCCGTGCGGGACAGTTCCTCTGCCTCGGACACCGCCTCGGCATAGGGTCGCGTGCTCTCGCCGCCGACGTCGAGGATGTCGGCCCCCTCGCTCGCGAGCCGCAGACCATGGGCCACGGCCGCGTCGATCCCCTCG
>VGYP01000313.1 GCA_016872955.1 Planctomycetota bacterium | reverse complement strand
GTGAGCAAAACGTCTCGATGTTCCCGTGCGGTTGAACGTGGCAGGGCTCGCGTCGCTGGAGGTGCTCCCCGTGCCGAGCATGCTTCTCCGCATCGTCGCACCCCGCCTCGCGTCGCTCGCCTGACGGAGACGGTAGTCGTCGCCCCACTGGTTCGGTGATCCTCGTGGCCCTCCCGTGCTCGGTCTTCTCCGCGGTTTGCTCGCCGCTGTTTTTGATCGGCTCGACACACCGCCGATGCACGCGTGGTTCGAACGGGTCGTCGCGGCCGGGGCTGCCGTCGGGTTTCTGGTGCACCTAGGGGCGATCGGGCTCGCCCGTCTGCTGCCCGATCTGCCTCAGACCCTCTTTCAGGCGCTCGACCAGAGTCCGCTGCATGCCGTCTACACGCCGTTCAGCGTGATCCTGTTCTACGAGGTGGTACTGCTCGTGTTCGCGCTCACCGCCTCCCGCATCGGCGAGATCGCCGAGCAGTATCAGCTCGACTCGCTGATCGTCGGACGCCGCTTCTTCAAGGACATCGGTAGCTACAGCGAACTGGAGGACTGGCCCGCCGAGCCCGAGGCGGTCAGAGCCGTGCTCCTCGACATGGCCGGCGTCGTGCTGATGTTTCTGATCGTCACGGTATTCACCTGGCTGCGGCACGTCACTCCTAAGACATCGACCCGCCGTGATCTCGAAGGCTTCATCCAGCTCAAAAAGGCGGTCGCCGTGTTGCTGCTCGGCGTGCTGATCATGCTGGCGACGCTCAATCTGGCGAGATGGCTCGGTCTCATCGATGCCCTGCCTCCAGCGATCGCGACGCCGCCGGCCGACGTCGATCTTTTTTTCTTTCCACGGTTTTTTGAATGCATGATCTTCACCGACGTCTTCTCGTTATCATCTCGCTGGCCTACTACGATCGCTACGAATACGTGTTCCGAAACGCCGGATTCGTGATCGCTACGGTCCTCCTGCGCGTAGCGCTCTCGACGCCGAAGCCCTACGACCTCTTGCTCGCGCTCACCGCGATGCTCTATGGGCTCGCGGTGCTCGGCTTGTTCGCCTGTTTTGTCGGCGATCGAACGCAGGTCAGTCGAGCGGCAGGAACGCCCAGAGTGAGGGGCGGCCGCAGTTACAGTGCACCGCCCGGCCAAGGAGCCCGAGCCCCGCAGCGCTCACATACACCGCCGTCCGTGCGGCATCCCAGCAGCCCGCGACTCCGGTAGCATGCGGCCCCCGCAGCCGCGCCTCCACGCTCGGCACCGGATGGAAGATCGTTTCGACGAGGGCCATCCGCTCGCGCTCGCGATCCTGGAGGTCGTCGAGCGATTCGATCGTGCGGGCGAGTGTCGCGCGTGGGCAGCCGGCCGCAAGCATGCGCTGATCGACCTCCTCCACGCCGCGGCGGCTTGGCGTGGGGAGGGTCAGCAGTCCAAGAAACGACCAAAGCGTGAACGCGAGGCTGAAGGTGACGATACCCTCGGCCGTGGCCAGCCGCCGATCGCCGACGATGGCCGCCGCCAGCGCGATGCCGAGGAGTGTGAAGCCGATCGCGAGCATCCGGCCCCGCCACCAGGCGCCGCTTTGCACGGCCATCTGCCGGCGCTGCACCGCCGTGGCAAAGGCCTCGGCGTCGAGCACTTCACGCCAGCGCAGCGGCAGAAGGTGGAGCTGGGGCCGCACCACGCCCACCACCGCACCAGTGAATCCTTCGTCGTCCGACTCACTCATGAAGGTCGGCAGCATCGACGTGGCTCGTGTGCCGCCGACCGGCTCGTCGTTCCCGCTCGGCATGCTCGGCGTGAGTTCGAGGGGCGCAAGCGTTGCGGCAACGGCGATCCGCAAGCCGAGCAACACGAGCACCAGGGACGCACCCGCCGCGAATACTCCGATCGCTCCACCCGCCCGACCAGCCAGCAGGAGCGTGAAGGCGGCCGTGATCAGCACGATCGAGTGCACGCCCACTCCACGGACCAGGCCAAGCCAGAAGTTTCGCAGCGAAGGATGCAGCCGCCCATAGCGTCGCGGTAGGAGATAGCCGCCAAAGAGGTCGAAGGGCAGATGGAGCCCGGCGTAGGCGAGCACGAAGCCCGCCAGCCCGACCATCTCGCCGCGGAGCGATGCTCCCGCGGCGGGCAGGAGCCGGGCGGGCAGTCCGAACGCGAGCCCCGTGATCGCAATGACGACGATCGTGCCCACGCCGCTCATGCCCAACCAGAGGCGGGCCCGTCCGTAGCCAGGCGCGGCTTCCTGAGCAAGAGGCTCACCGCCCGGCAAAAATTTGGAGCGGGCAAGCGCCTCGGCCGTCTTCTGAATTCCGCGGAGCATGCCGCCGAAGACCAGCTCGTGCAGCGGCACGACCGCATACCAATACAAAAGCCCGAACAGGCCCCGGGGGCGAAAGCGGGCGGTCATGACGAGCCGATGGAGGGGCGGCTGGGCTTTGGCATCGAGGTCTTCGATCACGAAATCGAGTTGCGCTTCGCCCGGCAGTTTCATCTCGGCGCGGAGCGAGAGCGACCGATCGCGATCGATCCCGACCACCCGCCAGAAGTCGAGCGCTTCACCGAACTCGACGGTCTCCGGATGCCGCCTGCCCCGCCTGAGCCCCGGGCCGCCGACGAGCTTGTCCATCCAGCCGCGCAGCTGCCAGAGCACGTCGCCCGCATACCATCCATTGCCCCCGCCGATCCGGCAGACGGCGGCATAAATGCTGGCGGCATCGGCTTCGATATCGACCACCCGTCGGTCGGTAAACACCGTGCCGCCCGCCCAGGCTGGATCGCCTGGCACCGGCCCCGCCACGCTCCAGTGGGTTTCCACCGCGCGATTGTCGATCTTCACCTTGGCCCGGTGGATCGCCTCGCGCACGCCGAGCGCCTCGTGGGGCATGAGCCGCTGCGTGGTGTCGTCGGTCACGACCACGCGATTTTTGAGCCCCTCGGCCAGTGGTCGGGCGATCCGGTACGACACCGGCGTGACGAGATTGATCCACAGTGAACTCAACCGCGGTGTCAGCACCGGCACCGGCAGGATGATCCGCCGGCGGAGGCCCAGCTCTTCGGCCATCACCCGCATCAGGTCGCGGTAGGGCATCACGTCGGGGCCGCCGATTTCGAGCGTCTTGCCGGCCGTCTCGGGCAACGCGAGGCAGCGCACGAGCCAGTGCAGGACGTCGGCGATCGCCACCGGCTGGCATTCCGTGGTCACCCACTTGGGCGTGACCATGACCGGGAGCCGCTCGACGAGATAGCGGAGGATCTCGTACGACGCCGAACCCGACCCGATGATCATCGCCGCCCGCAAGGTGGTGACCGGCACGCCGCACGACGCAAGCTCTTCTTCGACCTGCCGCCGCGAGCGAAGGTGCTCGCTCAGATCCGGTCCCATCTCGCCGAGGCCACCGAGATAGATGATCCGAGACACGCTCGCATCCCGGGCGGCCCGGGCGAAGCCGGCGGCGAGCTCCCGATCATGATCCGCATAGGCCCCGCCCGTGGCGACCATCGAATGCACGAGATAGTAGGCGGCGCGGCACCCGCGCAGGGCCGTGGCCACCGCCACGCTATCGTCGAGGTCGTTCGCGATGACCTCGACGTTCGGATGGTGCCGCCACGGCCGGGCGTCGAGCTTGCGC
>VGYP01000312.1 GCA_016872955.1 Planctomycetota bacterium | reverse complement strand
CGTTGGCCGCCACCCGAGTGCCCGCGGGATTGAAAATCGTCACGTACGAATCGAGGCCGGAGCCGAGCGCGACGGCGTCAATATCGACCGTGAGGACGCCGCCGGCCTGAACGGCCAGCTTGTAGAGGTCGACGTCGCGGTTGGGGTGTGGACCATCTCCAATCGTCCCCGATACCATCGCCGCACCCGACGAAAGCGTTACGGCCGAGGCCGTGGCGACCGAGTCATTCGGCTCACTGCTCGTCGCCGGCGGGGGGGGCGACGGAGGTGGCCCAAGCCCTCTGATCGCGTTGACGGCCGCTGCCGCATTCACCAACCCCCCCGTCGCCACTTTGCCGGCGAGACTGGCGATCGGCACGGATGTCGACAGGATCGCGGAACGGATCTGGCTGGCCGTAGCCTGAGGATTGGCCGCCGCCATGAGTGCCACGAGACCGGCCACGTGGGGCGCGGCCATCGAGGTGCCACTGAAGCTGGAATAGCTGTTTCTGGGCGTCGTCGAGTAGATGCCGACCCCCGGGGCCGCGACATCAACGGTCGTCGCCCCGTAGTTCGAGAACGAAGCCAGCCGGTTCGAGGCATCGGTGGCCGCCACGGAGATGACGGCCGTCGAATTCACGTTTGCCGGATACACGGGGGTCGAGTCGTTGTTGGCCGACGCGTTTCCCGCCGCCGCCACGGCCAGGATGCCGGCATTGCCTCCGGCGACAAGTGCATCGGTCAACGCGCTCGAGGCTCCGCCACCTCCCCAGCTGTTGTTGGTCACGACGACATTCACGCCGTACGTCTGCCGCATCATCGTGGCGTAGTTCAAAGCCGCGACTGCGGCGCTCGTGGGGCCAGAGCCATTGGCGTCCAAAAACTTGAGGGCCATCAGCGAGACCTGCCAGTTGACGCCCGAGATACCCACTCCGTTGTTTCCGACGGCGCCGATCGTGCCGGCCACATGGGTGCCGTGCCCCCTGTCGTCGAACGGATCGGAGTCGTTGTTCGCAAAGTCCCATCCATAGACGTCGTCGACAAACCCGTTCCGGTCGTTATCGATGCCGTCGCCCGCGATCTCGCCGGGGTTTCGCCACATATTCGCGGCGAGGTCCGGGTGACGGTAGTCGATTCCGCCGTCGATGACTGCGACCACGACCGAACGCGACCCGGTGGTCACGTCCCAAGCCTCCGCCGCGTCAATGTCTGCATCGGCCACCCCACCAGTTTGGCCCGTGTTGTGGAGCCCCCAGAGCCGAAAGAACGACGGGTCGTTCGGTAGTGCGGCCGCAGTCAGAATCCGGTCTGGTTCCAGGCTGCGGGCACCGATCGATCGCGCCCAGGAGTTCACCGCGGATACCGAAGCCCCTGGAGCCACGATGGCGAATGAGCCGAGTCCAAGCGACCGCGAGGACCAGCCTGACGGGGTCCGCGGCGCGGTGCCATCGGTGCTGATGATCCAGCTCTCGGCGCGGGTCGCGATCGTCTCGCCATCCCAGACTAACTGGCGGGTTGCGGACGTGAGATCGGCCGCGAGCAAGCGGCGGCCCTCCAGTCGCTCGGCACGCAAATGGCAGGGACGCCGCGGCAGATCACGTTTCGAAAGACGAGCGAATCGCATGGTAGACCTGCGAAGATAATCGCTCTGCAAATGACGAGCCAGGAACCGACGTTTGCTTCGGCCCAAAGAGTGCCCGCCGAAGGGAAAAATGGCGGCGGCCGACATTCCCACGGTTGATCACCCGTCGCCCTGATCGCGAGGCTGGTGTTCCAAGGGAATGGTACGGCGAGAGTGCGGAGTTTTCAAGGATTCGGCAGGGTGCTTTGGGGTTCGTAGAACCTGGCAGCGCGGGCGGTCCTGGGGCCTGTCTGAAACGTGCTGGTCACGGTGGTGCCGTACTCGAGGGGACGGGCTCACGCCACCAGGCCGTCGAGCACCCGGCCGCCGACGTCGGTCAGCCGCCGGAACCGGCCGCCGGCCAGGTAGTCGAGTCGCAGATGATCGAGTCCCAGCAGATGCAGGATCGTGGCGTGCACGTCCCGCAACGGAATCGGGTCGCCGGCGGCGCGGAGGCCGAAGTCGTCGGTGGCCCCCACCGTCGCCCCGCTGCGGACGCCGCCGCCGGCCATCCACATCACCAGGCCCCAGGGGTTGTGGTCGCGGCCCGAGTTGGGCCGCAGCCCCCCTGCTCCGGGCACGAACGGCGTGCGGCCCATCTCGGAGGCCCAGACGACGAGCGTCTCGTCGAGCAGCCCCCGGCGGGCCAGGTCGGTCAGCAGTCCGGCGACGGGCTGATCGACCTCCGCGGCATGGTCCCGCATCCGCCGCTCCAGATCGCCGTGGTCGTCCCAGCTCTGGGGCGTGATCTGCACGCCGTGAACGAGGAGCGTGAATCGCACGCCCCGCTCGACAAGCCTGCGGGCCAGGAGGCACTGCCGGCCGAAGCCCGCGGCCTGCGGCCGGTCGAGGCCGTAGAGGGCCGTGGTCTCCGCGGTCTCGCCCGACAGATCGACCAGCTCGGGGGCGGCCTGCTGCATCCGAAACGCCAGCTCGTAGGCGCGGATCCGGGCGTCGAGATCGTCGGGCTCCGGCCGGGCGTCGCGATGCCGCTCGTCGAGCCAGCGGAGCAGCTCGAGTTGCCGCCGCTGGCCCTCGGCCGTCGTGTCTGCCGGCCGCTCCAGGTCGAGGATCGGGGCGCCGGTGGGCCGCAGGAGGGTGCCCTGGTAGGTGGCCGGCAGATAGCCGTTGCCCCACACGGCCGCGCCATTGACGGGCGTGCCGCGGGGATCCTGGATCACGACGTAGCCGGGCAGGTTCGCCGCCGGGCTGCCCAGGCCGTAGCTGATCCAGGAGCCGACCGACGGGCTGCCCGGCAGGACGTGGCCGGTCGTGGCGTGGGACGTGGCGGGGCCGTGGTTCTCGTTGTCGACCTTGATGCCGTGCACGAAGGCCAACTTGTCGGCCACGGAGCCGAGGCCCGGAAACAGTTCGGTCATCTCCCGCCCCGACTCGCCGTACCGCCGGAAGTGGAAGGGGCTGGGAAAGACGGCGTGCGGGAAGCCGAGCTTGCCGGCCAGCGCGCCGTCGACCCCCGCCCCGGAGATCGTTCCGCCGCCGAGGCGGGCCAGGGCCGGCTTGTGCTCGAAGGTGTCGACCTGGCTGACCCCGCCGGCCATGAACAGGAAGATGCACTGCTTGGCCCGCGGGGGATGGTGAGGCGGAAGGACGAGCCCCGGCCCGGCGGCCCGGCCCGCGGCCCGGGTCTCGGCCGCGAGCAACCCGCCCAGGGCGACGGCGCCCAGGCCGTTGAAGGCCGTGGCCAGCGCGTGCCGCCGCGTCACGCCGTGGGAGTCAGTCGACATGGAGGAACTCGTTGCTGTTGAGGAGCACGCGGCAGAGGGAGACGAGCGGGTCGCCGTCGGAGCGGCCGGCCGCGAGAAACTGCCGCAGCCGCGTCCGTTCGGCCTCGTCGGGCGCGCGGCAGAGCACGGCCGCGAACGCCGCCTCGGCCGCCGCGGCGTCGTCGCCGGCGGTGTCACGCAGCCGGTCCGCCAGCCGGGCCGACTCGGCCACCACCAGGTCGCCGTTGAGCAGGGCCAGCGCCTGCAGCGGGCTGACGGTCGCCTCCCGCCGCGGGCAG
>VGYP01000311.1 GCA_016872955.1 Planctomycetota bacterium | reverse complement strand
GGCCTCGACCCGCGGTTCGCCTTCGTGATCCCCGTCTACGGCTGCGGCTTCATCCACGAGAGCGACAACCCCGGCCTGGCACAGTGGTTTCCCCCGAAGAACATGACCGAGGCCCAGTTTTCGGCCTACACGTCGACGATGGACCCGGCCGCCCACCTCGCCAAGGCCAAGATGCCGATGCTGTTCGTGACCTCGGTGGCCGACCCGGTGTTTCAGATCGACATCGTCTCGAAATCGTCGCTGGCCGCCGGCGGCCCGGCCGGCCTCTGTCTGCGGCCCTGGATGATCCATGCTCATGGCTCGGGCTGGGACGATGCCGGTGAAATCCAGGCCTTCGCCGACAGCGTGGTGAAGGAAGGGCCGCCGCTGCCGAAGGTGAAGCGTCCTGCCCTCGATCCCGCCACGCGGATCGCCTCCAGTGATTACACGGGAGGCTTCACCGAGGCATGGGTCTATTTCACGACGGGCCGCGGCCTCTGGAAGGATCGGAAGTGGAACTTCATCCAGTGCAATCGTGAGGGCGACACGCTCGTCTCGCAGCAGCCGCTTCCCAAAGACACGTCCGCTTTCCTGATCTACGGGTTCAAGGTCGGCCAGGGTGGCCACCGCTCGAACCACGCCTCCTCCGAGGTCTTGGTGCTCGAACCCGCGAAGTAGTCCCCGGTCCCCGTGCCCGCCGTTCCCGCGTCCCCGTTCCTATATCGCCCACGCCTCGATCTGACACGCTTTGAAAGGGTGCCCGCCATGATCGCCACTCGCCTGTTTGCGCGTGCCACGTGTGTCTTCGCCCTGATCGGTGCCGGCGTCGCCGCCCAGGCCGCGGCCCCGACGGCCGCCGACCTCGCCAAGGCGATCGAGAGCGGCGATTTTGCCGCCTACCAGACGTCTGCTGACGCCTGGCTCGCCGAGCGTTCGGCCGGTGCCGCCGACCAGGCCGCCCTGCTCGAGCGGATCGCCGATCCCGGGTTTCGCCTGGTGCTCGACCAGCGGGCCCTGATCGCGGCCTGCGGGGCGGACAAGCTCGGCGCGTTCGCCAAGGCCGACGCGTCCAACCGCGCGGTGCTCGGGTGGCTGCTGGCCGAGACGGCCGCGCTCGACCTGCTCCTGGAGGGGGCCGTGCCGCTGCAGCCGGCCGCCCGGGACCGAAATGAGCTGCGGCTCTCGGTGGGAACGCTCGAGATTCTCGCGCGGATCGTGGCGGCCGACGCCGACGCCAAGGCCGGACTGCCGCTGCGGCTGGCCCTGGCGACGTCACTGGCCCCGCCGGGCACTGGCGCCCCGGGGGCGGGCCATAGCGGGCCCGTCGATCCGGTGGCCCGCTACAACCACTTCAAGGCGGCCCACGCCGCTGGTGAACTGGTGCCGAGCTTCCCGAACCTGAGCGTCTGGGAGCTGCAGAAGGTCGTGCAGTCGGGGGCGTCCAATGAGGACCTCACCTGGGGCCGCGAGATGGTGCGGAGCTTCCGGCCCGACCTGCTCACCGACGAGATGGTCGTCAACTCCACGAGCTTTGTCTGGCGGCGGAACGCGCCTCCCAGGTTCTACCCCTTCAAGAGCATGAAGGACGTGCTGGCCGGCGGCGGGAAGTGCGGGCCCCGGTCGTCGTGGTCGGTGTTCATCTGCCAGGCCTGCGGCGTGCCGGCGATCGGCGTCGGCCAGCCGGCCCATGCCTGCGTCGCCTACAAGTCGGCCAATCCCCTGCTCGAGCCGCAGCCCGGCAGTGCCTGGAAGGTGGGCTTTGGCCGCGGTTGGCATGTCTCGAAGCTCGAAAACATGTCGGGGCCAGAGTTTCTGGAGGCCGTCGCCGAGCGGGCGCGGGCCAAGGAGTTTTCGCAGATCGAGCACCTCCGCTGGCTGGCCGCGGCACTCCCCGATCCCACGCGGGCGGCGGCCGTGCGGGACGTGGTCACGGCAATCCGCGGCTCGCTCGGCAAGACGGCGACCGACCTGACCGCGTCGCTCAAGCCGGAGGAGGCCGAGGCTGATCCGGGAGTCAAGGCGGTGGCGGGCGGGTCTGTGGCGGCCAAGCCGGAGGCGGCCGACGTGGCGAAGCCGGCCGGACCGATCGTGGCCAAGGCCGGCGTGATCGAGGTGCCGGCGGCGGCGCTCGCGGAGACGGGCGGTCAGATTTCGTGGGGCGGCCAGTTTCCGAATGTCCTCGTCCATGCCGATCCGTTGGGGGGGCGGCAGATCCACTTCCAGGCTCACATGCAGAGCCAGTGGGCCGACTACGCCGTGGACGTGCCCGCGGAAGGCGACTACGAGGTCATGATGACCGCCTCGTGCATCAACGACGACCAGGTGCTGGAGGTGGTCGCGGCCGGGGCCGAGCCGGTCAAAGTGGCGATTCCCCTCACCTACGGCCTGTGGGGCGAGGCTCCACCGGTGGTGATTCATCTGGCCAAGGGCGTGCAGACGATCCGCGTGCAGACGCCCGTCAACGACCCCAAGCGGGGCATTTCGCTCCGCCGCTTCGTGCTCAAGCCGAAGGCCTGAGCGAGCCGGTGCTCTCGGGCGTTGGACGCAGCCAGTCGGGAATCCGTAATCCCGCGTCGTGAATACGATCGGCCGCCGTCAAAATCCGTAATGCGATTGCTGCGGGAGGCAACTCCTTTCGGGGGGAAACCATGGGGCGAATCGCTCCGGTTTTGGGTTTTTGGGAAGGCTCACCTGGGGTGAATCGCTCCGCTCAGCGAGTGCCAACCCCCTACGCAGCCGCCGCGGCCCATTGCAAGATGCTCATAAAACCAGTGTTTTGTGAGGCCCTGCCAAAAATCTGCCGGTCCATTTCGGCTTTGGCACGGCACCTGCGTCGTTGGCAGGTGGAGCGGATGGCCCGTGGGGCAAATCGCTCCACCCCCACTTGGGGGCATGGATCGTGGGTCGTGGGGCTGGCCGGGCCGACCGTGAGGTCGTCCTAACTACCCGCGCGGGTCGGCGGGAGGCGGAGCAGGGGAACGTTCACACGGTTTCGTTTGCATGGTCCGTTTGGTCAGGTCCACGGCGAGGAGATGAGACCGTCGTCGGGCAGGCCGGTCGGCCGGGAAAGCGGTTCGTATTTCCAGTCGCGATACCGGCCACCAGTCGTTCCACCACACCACACTCACAATACATTTTGCTCCGGTTTCACACTTCAAGAGTGCGTATCTCGCGGTCCGCATCGCGGTCACCAGGGGGGGTGCCATGGGTTGTTTCTCACCGGCTTCTTTGCATCATTCATGCCGTCGAGTTCGTGCCGCACGACGCGTAGGTTGCGTATGTGGCGGCATTCTGTCGCTCCTGGCCGGTTCCGCATCTGCCCAAATCCTCGCCTGGGATCAGGCGTCCGGCGACTGGAACACGACGGCTGCGAACTGGACAGGGTCGACCTGGGCCGACGGCAATACGGCGATCTTCGGCGGATCGGCAGGCAGCACGATCTCGCTCACGGCGCCGATCTCGGCCACGGGCCTGACGTTCAACGTCAGCAACAACGTGATTTCGGGGAACACGCTAACGCTGACCGGAACGCCCGCGATCACGGCGAATGCCGTGCCCGCCACGATCAATTCCACGCTGGCCGGCACGGTGGGTGTGACCGTGGAGGGGGGCGGCACCGTCAACTTCGGTGGCGACAACGTGCTGCGTAG
>VGYP01000310.1 GCA_016872955.1 Planctomycetota bacterium | reverse complement strand
TGGCAGAAGGTGGCGGGTTCGGCCATGCAGCCGACGCCGCCGTGACCGCGGCGGCGAATCGATGCCAGGGCGGCACCGGCGGCGGCGGCGCGACCAGCGTCACGCGACCGCCGGTCGTGGGGTGCGACACATCGATCGCGACCGCATGCAGGGCCAGGGGCGGCGTCGCCGGGCCACAGGCGTCTTCGTCGTAGAGGCGGTCGCCGGCGATCGGGCAGCCGAGCGACGCCAGGTGGACGCGGATCTGGTGCGAGCGGCCGGTGAATGGTTCGATCCGCAACAGGCTCTGCTCGACGGCGAACGCGTGTTCGGCCGGGCCCGTAGCGAGCAGTCGCCAGCGGGTCGTCGCCGGCTTGCCACCGTGGTCATCCACCCGCTGCCGCGGCGGTCGCGTCCGATCCGCCGCGAGCGGCCGATGGATCTCGCCCGCCTCGGCCGGGGGGCGGCCACGCACCACGGCCAGATAGAGCTTCTGCACATCACGACGCTCGAAGGCCCGGCCGAGCGCCACACGGGCAGGCCGCGTGCGGGCCAGCACGAGCAGGCCCGACGTGTCACGGTCAAGCCGATGCACCGCCTCGAGGGACCCGAACTCCGCCGCAAGTCGGGTGGCGACGTCGGCTGGATCGAGCAGTGTCCGGGCGGGCACGCTGGGCACGCCGGATGGCTTGTCAACCACCACGAGATCCGCGTCGACGAACACCACTCGGGGCATCACAACATCCCGAGCACCGCGACCCAGCGGCAGAGCAGGTCGACCGGCGGCGCCGCCACGGCCTCGTCGAGGAGACCGGCGGCGTGTCCGGCGGCTCGCAGCCGGACGCGGTCGGCGGCCACGCGCTGGCGGGCCGCCTCATCACCCCCGGGGCCCAGCAGCACCCAGCGGGCGAAGCCCGCCGCGGCCGGCTCCACCGCCGCCCGTCGCGGCAGGGACGCCCCGACCAATGCGACCCCATCCACGCTGGCGCCCAGCCGTTCGGCCACGAGCCAGGCGAATGCCGCGCCCGGCCCGCTGCCCGCGGTCGCGACCCGCGCGGGATCGATGGGGCGACGAGTGTGCAAGGCCGCCAGCAGTCGCGCGACGGTCGCGATGTCGGCGGCGGTCCAGGCGTCGGCCTGCCGCGACGCAGGTAGGACCACGGTCACGCCGTGGCGGGCGGCGGCGGCCTTCCATGCGGCCGCCTCGGCTTCGACCACCGGGCCATGGGGCGGCCCGCACCAGACGAGCACGCCAGTCGGCACGTCGCCGCGGGGGATGACGGCCAGCCCGGGGTTGGCGATCTCGGCCCCGCCGAGCCGCACCACCTCCACGGCGTCCCGCGGTCCCGCCAGCGGATCATTGACGGGCACCGCACGACCGGGGGTCGAGTCCGGCACCGCGTCCGGCATCGCGGTCGGTGCCATGCGGGCCACGGTGGAGACCGCGTCGCGCGTGAAGGTCAGCGTCACCTCGACACCGGGCTCCACGCCTGCCAGTACGCCGGCCAGGACGGCGCGATCGACAATCGCCGTCGGGGGTGACGAGTCGTCGATGGTGATCGTATCGAGCCGGTCGCCGGCCCGCAGGCCAGCCCGTTCCGCCGGCCCGCCGGGCAGGACCCATTCGACGTCGATGCCCGCGGTCGCATCCGCGTCGCCCGCCGCCGCTTTCTTGGCGGGGGTCACCAGTCCGAGCACGGTCTGCCGCCAGGGCGGCAGCTCGCCAATAAGTCGAGCCTGCACCTCGACGACCGACCGCTTCTCGCCCCGCTCGACGACGATGGCGATCGTGTCTCCGGCGTACCGCGGCGCGACCGCGTGCCGCGCGTCGGCGATGCGTGCCACCGCGCGGCCGTCGATGCGGACGATCCTGTCGCCAGGTCGCAGACCGGCCCGGGCCGCGGGGGAGCCCTGTCGGACCGAGCCGATCACCGGCTGGCCGTTGATGGTGTCGGCGTCGCGATAGCCGATGCCGAGGATGCCGGGGGCGAGAGACTCACCTCGCTCTAGCCGCGGAAGAGTGGCCAGCACGTCCTCCAACGGCACCGCGAAACCGATGCCGGCGTCATAGAGTTCGGTGCCCTCGGTCATGCCGGCCGTGTCGGCCGGCAGCGGCACGAGGATCCCGATCACACGGCCCGCGATGTCGACGAGCGGGCCGCCGTAGTTCATCGGCGATGTGGCTGCATCGGTCTGCACCGCCTTCCCCCAGGCCCGGTCGACCGCCGACACGATCCCAACGGCGAGACTCGGCGCGGCGGCGTTCCAGGCTCGCCCCACCGCGATCGCCCACTGGCCGGGTCGCAGTTGGCGGCGCGGCAGAGCCTCCAGGGGCGGCGGGGCGGGGAGGCCTTCCACGGCGAGGAGCACCAAGCCCCTCGCGGTGTCGCGGGCACGCACGGCGGCGGCCCTCCGGCCGCCGTCGGGCAGCACGATGACAGCGGCATCGACGTCGGCGGGCACTGCGAAACTGGTCGTGATCACGGATCCCGTGGCGACGGCTAGCCCCGTGGAAGGGCCGACGCCGACTTTGGCTTCGGTGTCGGAGGCCGACTCGGTCGACAGCGCTAGCGGCTCGATGCGGACGACCGCCGCCGCAACGCGTTCCACCGCGGCCTTGATGGCGGCCTCCTCGGCCAGGGTCGGTTCGGCCGCGGCCGCCGTCACGCTCCCAGCCGCGCTGAGGATGGCGACGATCGCCGACTGAGTCCGGTTCATCGCTAGTCTCCGCCCGGCCGCGGACCGAGATCGATCTCCACCAGTCCGCCGCGACGGATCACGGTCAGCTTCACGGCATCCCCGTCGGCCAGCCCACCGAGAGCCATCTCGACGGCGGTCCTGGTCGTCACGCTCCGGGAACCGACGGCGATCACCAGGTCGTCGGCCGCCAGCCCCGCCCGGGCCGCCGGCGAGTCGGCGTCGACGCTCTCCACGAACGGGGGCGTTCGATCGAGCAGGTCGGGCACGAGCACCAGGCCAAGTTTCCGGGTGTCGAAGGCCTTGCCGCCGACGTCTGCGGCGTCTCCCGCGCCTCCCGCTACGATCTCGTCGAGCCCCCGCTTCAGTTCCTCCGCGGGCAGCGCGTAGTTGAGCCAGATGCCGGCCGCCGTGCTCCGCAGTTCCTTACCGAGCATGCCCAGCAGACGGCCCCGGGAATCGACGATCGCGCCTCCGGGGCTGCCGGGATTGTTGGTCGTGCGGTCGAGCACGTAGACCAGGCCCCGAAACGGGGCGTCGGCCGCGCCCCGTCGCGCATTGAGCGGGACGATCGCCGCCACCACGCCCCGCTGGGCGGTGACCGGTTCGTCTCCGGCGGCGACACCGAACATGTTCGACAGCGTTACCACCCTGGTGCCTGGCGGAACCAGCGACGCAGCCTCGGCCAACGCGAAGCAGGGCAGGTCTGAGGCCTCGACGTCGATCACCGCCACCTCGCGGCGAGGGTCGACGCCGACCAGACGCGCTGCGAACCTTCGGCCGTCGTCGAGCACACAGTCGATCGCGTCACCGTCGAGCACCGTGCTGGCGGCGGTGAGGATTTGGCCGTCCGGCGAGATCAGGATGCCCGTCTGGTATGGCTCGAGGCCGGC
Source organism: Planctomycetota bacterium (assembly GCA_016872955.1). Lineage (GTDB taxonomy): Bacteria > Planctomycetota > Planctomycetia > Pirellulales > UBA1268 > QWPN01. The sequence continues at coordinate 60 of VGYP01000310.1, read as the reverse complement.
CGTTCCGCCGGCACCGTAGACCTTGACCATCTTGCGAGCGGCGTCGGCGATCAGCTGCGG
>VGYP01000309.1 GCA_016872955.1 Planctomycetota bacterium | reverse complement strand
CTGCCCGACTGGCCGACACGCTGGCCGGCATCGGTGACGTCGAGCGCCTGGTGGGCCGCGTGATCACGGGCCGGGCCGGCCCTCGCGACCTGGAGCGGATCGGCCACGCCACCCGCGCGCTGCCAGCGGTGCTCGCGTTATTGGAGGGATGCGGTGGCCTGCTCTCCGACCTGCGGGAGGGCCTTGATCCCTGCAGCGACGTCGCCGATCGTGTCGGTGCGACGCTCCGCGATGGGTGCCCCGTCCACGCCCGCGACGGCGGCTACATCCGGCCTGGCTTCGACCGGCAGCTCGACGACCTGGCCGAACTCGCCAGCGGTGGCAAGGCCTGGATCGCCCGCTATCAGGCCGAGCAGATCGAGCGGACGGGCATCGCCTCGCTGAAGGTGGGCTACAACCGCGTGTTCGGCTTCTTCCTGGAGGTGGGGCGGTCGCAGGCGGAGAAGGTGCCGCCGGAATATGTCCGCAAGCAGACGGTCAAGAATGCCGAACGCTACACCACGCCGGAGCTCGACGAACGGCAGCGGCAGGTCCTCGGCGCGGAGGACGAGGCGGTCCGCCGCGAGACTCACCTGCTTGACGAACTCCGCGAGAGCGTGGCTGGCGAGCGGGGCCGCCTCGACCGCGCGGCCGGCATCCTCGCCATCCTCGACGTGCTCGTGTCCTTCGCGGAGGTGGCCCGCCTTCGTGGCTGGGTGCGGCCCGAGATCACCGCGGCCGGACCGCTCGAGATCGACGCCGGCCGCCACCCGGTGCTGGAGGAGACGCTTCCTCCGGGAATGCTCGTGGCCAACGACCTCGCGCTCGCGGCCCGACCGCCCGACGGTGCGCCCCCGGCCGGCGACGCGCCGGCGATCCTGCTCGTGACGGGCCCCAACATGGGCGGCAAGAGCACCTACATCCGCCAGGCCGCGCTCGTCGCGGTGCTCGCGCAGGCGGGCAGCTTCGTGCCGGCCCGACGCTGCCGGCTCGGCATCATCGACCGTCTCTTCGCCAGGATCGGTGCCGGCGACGACCTCGCCCGCGGGGCGAGCACGTTCCTGGTGGAGATGTCGCAGACGGCACGGATTCTGAACCGCGCCACACCGCGGAGCCTCGTGATCCTCGACGAAGTCGGCCGCGGCACCAGCACGTTCGACGGCCTGGCCATCGCGCAGGCCGTGGTCGAACATCTCCAGGCGGGCATCGGCTGTCGCACGCTCTTCGCCACGCACTACCTGCAACTGGCCGAGCTATCGCGGCTGCCCGGAGTGGCCAATGCGCAGGTGCTCGTCCGGCAGCACCGCGACGAACTGGTCTTCCTCCACCAGGTGGTGCCGGGCGCGGCCGACAAGAGCTGGGGCGTGCACGTGGCCCGGCTGGCCGGCGTTCCGACGCGGGTGATCGCACGGGCCCGCGACCTGTTGCTCGCCCTCGAGGCCGACGCGGCCGCCGCTCCGAAAACCCGCCGCCGGACGGCGGCCGCCGACCAGCGGTCGCTGTTCGAGTGACGTGGCGTGATCCGCCGCCGCCGCGTCGTCATCCGCACTGGTTCATCTTTTCGCGGGGCGTGCCGGCGGCGACCAGCTCGGGCCGCGGGCCAGGGTCCGCCGTCGTGCCGTCGTCGGGGCTGATGGTGACGGCGACGCTCTTGTACGCCGGAGTCCGCGAGAGCGGGTCGGCCGCCTTGGGCACGAGCACGTTGCTCTCGGGGTAATACATCGCCACGCAGCCCGGCCGGATCTGATCGAAGGCCGACACGATCTGCCCCCGCATCTCGCCGGACGCGCTCGCGATCCGGCAGCGGCCGCCGGCGGTGAGGCCGAACTTCCGGACGTCGTCCGGGTGCACGAGCACGATGTCGCGCCGTGTCTGGTTGCGGTAGAGATCCTCCTCCTCGTAGACGACCGTATTGAACTGCCCCTCGCTGCGGATCGTCATCAGTGCGAGCCCCGCGGGCGCCGGCGGCAGATCGTGGACCGCGAGGTGGGCACGGCCGTCGGCCGTGGGGAACGAGGCCTGATTGAGCGCCCGGCCCGGGATCGAGAACTCCTTCTTCGTACGGTCGATGTCGGCGATCGCCTCGAGGCCGGGCACGATTCGACTGATCGCCCTCCGGATGGTGCTCGTGTGGGCCATGTCCCGCCAGTCCACCGGCCCGCCGGTGCCGAGCACCCTCAGCGCGAGGTCGGCGATGATGTCCGCCTCTGCTCGCGGCCCGACGTGCCGCGGCGTGCCACCATCGGAGAGTCGGACGTAACTGAACATGCTCTCCTGCGTAGATGGTTCGGGCTCCTCGTCGCGGGCCAGCACCGGCAGGATGATCGTCTCCTCACCCCCCAGACCGCCGGCGTGCCCGGTGTTGAGCGAGGTGCTCAGGTAGACGACCGTGTCGATCTTGGCCATCGCCCGTTCGGCGTAGGCAGCATCCGGACTCGCTCCCCAGAGGTTGCCCCCGAGGCAGAGGGCAAACCGCATTCTGCCGGCATCGGCTGCGTCGAGGCACTCCAGCGTGTCGTAGCCCTTCGTGGTCGGCAGCTTCACGGAGAAGTGGCTCTCGAGCCGCTCAAAGAGCGCGGCCTTGAGCGTCGGCGTCACGCCCACAGTGCCCATGCCCTGGATGTTGGAATGGCCGCGAATGGGCTGCAGGCCTGCGCCGGGCCGGCCGACCATCCGCCGCATGAGCGCCAGGGCCGCAATCGCCTGCACCGTGGCCGCCCCGTGGAGGTGATGGGTGACGCCCATCGTCCAGGCGAACACCGCCCGCTGGCTCTCGGCATACTCCGCGGCGAGCTCGTCGATCTCCCGCTTGGAGACGCCGCTCTTCGCCACGACGTCGTCCCAGTCGAGGGCGTCGAGCCGCGCGGCCAGCGCCGGCCACCCCGTGCAGTGCTTCGTGAGAAACGATTCGTCCACGATCGGCTCGCCGGCAGCGTTCAGGGGCGTGGCGGCTTGCAGTTCCCGCAGCCGCTTCATGAGGCCGTAGACAAGCGCGAGGTCGCCGCCCACGTAGGGCTGCACGTAGCTGCTCGCGATCTCGGCCCCGAAGAACAGCGCCCAGGGATCGCTGGGAACCGAAAAGTTCACGAGCCCCGTCTCCACGATCGGATTGACCACGACCACCTTGCCCCCCTTGCGGCGGACGGTCATCAGCGTCCGCATCATCCGGGGATGGTTGCTCGCCGGGTTGCCGCCGATGAGCATCGTGAAGTCGCTCTTCTCCATGTCGTCGAGCTGGATCGTGCCAGCGCCGGTGCCGATCACGCTCGCCAGCCCCACGCCGCTGGCCTGGTGGCAGTAGTAGGAGCAGTTGTTGACGTGGTTCGTGCCGTAGAGCCGGGCGAAGAGTTGGAGCAGGAAGCCGGCCTCATTGCTGGACCGACCGCTGAAGTAGAAGAAGCTCTCCTTCGGGGCGGTCCTGGCGAGCTTGGCCGCGATCCGCCCCATGGCCTCGGCCCACTCGATCGGCCGGTAGTGCTGCGTGCCCTTCTCGAGGATCACCGGCTGCACGAGTCGGCCGGAGTGCTCCATCTCGCGCGGCGAGAAGCGGCGGAGCTGAGGGATCGCGTAGGTCTCAAAGAAGGCCGGTTTCACGGCCCCCTGCATGTCGGCCACCATCGCCTGGAACGACTTCTTGCAGACCTCCGGAAA
>VGYP01000308.1 GCA_016872955.1 Planctomycetota bacterium | reverse complement strand
GGTCGTGAATGCGACGACGACCACCGAGAAGTTGGTGATCGTCTGCGGAGTCTTCATCCACTGGCTCGCCGCGGACGACAAGAAGATCTATCAGTTCAACTACCAGGCGACGATGGAAGCGATCGCCAACGCGATGAAGAGCGTCCCGTCGGCCGACCAGATGATCGCCGGCAAAGACAAGGCGCAGCACCCCTTTAAGGGTTTCTAAGCACGGCGCCCGGCCTCCGGCCTCCCGACGTCAGGCACGGGCGGGGGCGAACCAGCGTTCGCCCCCGCCGCCTGGGCTCAGGATCGGTGTCGACAGGGTGACCTTTCCCCGGAGGAGCGGGACGTCCGCCATGCCGCGACGCATCCTTATTCAACTCGACGGCGACGCCCAGCCGAGCACCTTCGACGCGGTGGTCGCCGTGGACGCCGGTGCGGACGTGTTGCTCCGACACGGCGGCGTGACCGCCGACAGCGTCGTGCCGCTCGTGCACGGGGCACTGTTCACCCGGGGTGGGGCGGACCTCGCCGCCACGGCCATCTTCGTCGGCGGCTCCGACGTCGCCGCGGCAGCGTCCGTGGCCAGACGTGTGGCGGACACCTTCTTCGGTCCTTTTCGAGTGGGCGTGCTCGTCGATCCGTCGGGGGCCAACACGACGGCCGCGGCTGCGGTGGTGGTGGCGATGCGGCATCTGACGGCAGGTCGAGAGCCGCTGCAGGCGGTCGTCCTCGCCGGCACCGGACCGGTCGGGCAACGCGTGGCTCGGCTGCTGGTCCGGAAGAGAATGCGAGTCACGCTCGGGTCGCGATCGCTGTCACGGGCAGAGGCGACCGCTGCTACGGTTCGCAAACAGGTGCCCGACGCGCAGGTCTCCGCCATCGAGTCGTTCGGGACGGTGCGGTCCGGTTCGCCGCTGGCGGGCGTGCTGGCGGCCGCGGATCTGGTGGTGGCGGCCGGCGCCTCGGGTGCCACGCTGCTGGACGACGCAGGGCGTGCGGCCGCGAGCCGGGCCCGGGTGCTGATCGATCTCAATGCCGTGCCGCCCGCGGGCATTCACGGTATCGTGGCCGGCGACAAGGCCCGCGCCGAGGGAGGAAGTGTCGTCTACGGCGCCCTCGGGGTCGGCGGCACGAAGATGAAGATTCACCGAGCCGCGATCGAACGGATCTTCCAGCGGGCCGATGCCTTTCTGGATGCCGAGGAACTCCTGGCGATCGGCGAATCGATCGGCTGACGCGAACCCGTCAGCGGTGGTCGGTCGGCGTGCCCAACAGGAGCACGATCACCAGCAGGATCGACAATCCGGCCACGATCATCATTACGTTGCGGCGGAGTCGGCGACGCTGCCGCTCCACCGGGGACAGCCGCCGGATCTCGACCACCTCGTTGCCGATCCGCACCGTCCGCACCGGTTCGTGAAAAGCGAGCTCGCCCGTGCTTGGCGACACCGGGGCCGCACCGAAGATGGGCAGCTCAACGGCCGCCGGATCGACGGGCGTGACGATCGCCGCTAGCGGGTCCTCGGGCAGTGTCGCGAGATCGATGGTCGGCTCCGGGACCGGGCGGTTGGCGGCAGGAGCCACCACGTGCACCGGCTCGAGCGTGGGCCGAGTGTCGGCGACGTCGAGGTGAGCGGGGGGCGTGCCGGTGGCCGCATCCGTCGGGGGTGACGAAGCCTCCGCCCGGGGTTCGGCGCACGTGGTCCCCTCGGTCACTACGGTAGCGGTGGGGTCGCGTGGCGTCGGCTCGGGCTCACGTTGGGACGCCGCCAGGTGATCGATGACACCTCCCCGGTCCGCCGCGCCGCCGCTTCTGCCGGCGGTCGCCTCGGTCACGGCCGCGTGGTCGGCGGGACGTGGGGAGGGAACACGAAACAGGCTGGCGCACAAGGGGCAGCACGCGTCGCGATCGACGAGGCTGCCACTGGCCGCCACATGGCCCTGGCAGATGGGACAGGCCACCACGAACAGGGCGTCAGGATGAAGGTCCATGATCGGGTCGCTCATCGACCGTCTTTCGCATCCTCGAATCAGTCAGTGGCAACTCCCCCGGCACGCCAGTGTCGGGCCGCTCAACGATCGATCAACCAGCCGGCGTAGAGGGAGAGAAAAGCGTAGCCTTTGGCCTGCCAGCCCGGCAGTATTTCCGGCCGGCGGCGCTCCAGCCCGGTGAGGATCGCGGCAGCGACCCGGTCGGCCGACAGGCCCCGACCGGCGGACCATGCCGGCCTCGCACCACGAACCCGGCCGTCCAGAACTCCGATTCGACCGGGCCGAGGGTGGCGAGCAGCACGCCGATGCCGTCCGCCGCCAACTCGGCCCGCAGGACGCCGGCGAGCGCGCGCAGGCCGCTCTTGGCGATGCAGTATGCGCCGTGCAACGGCAGCGGATGAAGTCCCAGGATCGAGCCCACCAGGACCGCCGCCGGGTTGCGGCCGCGGCTCAGGTGGGGTAGCGCCGCACGGACGAGTTCGGGCGGTGCCACGAGGTCGATGGCGAGGATTCGTTCGAGGGTGGCGGCATCGGAGTCACGAAATGAGCCGATCGCACCGCTGCCCACCGCGGCGACCACGAGATCGACGCCGCCGAGGCGGGCGGTCGCGAGCACGCGAACGCCGGCCCGCGAAAGGGCCAATGCGACGGCCCGGCCCACGCCCGATGAGCCGCCGGTCACGATCGCCCGCTTGCCGGCGAGTGTGGGACGGGCCGAGGAAGACGTCATGACGTCACTCCGCGGTCGGAGGATCCACCGCGGCGTCCGGCTCGATGGCGGGCACAGTCACGGCCGAGGCGTGCGGCATCACGACGGCCTCGGCCGGGTCGATGCGGCCGAGCAGACCGGCCGGGATCCGGCAGTGGATCGTGACGCGGTCGTCGGTGAACTGCCGCGAGAGCACCTCGCCGTGGTGGCCTAGCCAGGCGATCAGGCGGCCATTGCCGGGGTCGGTCTCCACGTCGACGTCGCGAAAGCCGCGGCCCAGACAGTCGCTCGTGGCCCGCGCCAGCAACGCGAGGCCGGCACCCGACCGGGCCGAGATCGCCAGGGCATGCGGGAATCGCGTTCCCAGCGCATCGCGGGCCGCGGCGTCGGGCAGACGGTCGATCTTGTTGAGCACCAAAAGCGTGTCCTTTTCCGCGACACCCAGTTCGGCGAGCACACCACGGACGGCGTCGATCTGGTCCCGCACGAGCGGGCTGGAGGCGTCGGCGACGTGGAGCAGCAGATCGGCCTGGAGGGTCTCCTCCAGCGTCGCCTTGAAGCTGGCGATCAGGCGGTGGGGCAGGTCGCGGATGAAGCCGACGGTGTCGCTCAGCAGCACCGGCCCCCAGCCCGGCAGCCGCCAGCGGCGGGTCCGTGTGTCGAGCGTGGCGAACAAGCGGTCGGCCGCCAGTTCGGTCGCGCCTGTCAGCGCGTTGAGCAGCGTGCTCTTGCCGGCATTCGTGTAGCCGACGAGTGACACCGTCATGCGGTCGCGGCGGGCCGCCACCTGCCGCTCCCGACGGCCATGGATCGTCGCCAACCCGGTCTTCAGATCGTGGACCCGCTTCTCCACGAGCCGGCGGTCGACCTCAAGCTGTTTCTCGCCAGGCCCCCGCATGCCCACGCCCATCTTCAGTCGTGAGAGGTGCGTCCACATCCGCTTC
>VGYP01000307.1 GCA_016872955.1 Planctomycetota bacterium | reverse complement strand
TGGCATTCGCCCAGCGTGACGAAGGCCGTCGCCAGCAGTTCGCGTTCGTTCGGGTTGGCCTTGCGGATCGTCTGCTTGGCCGCCTTGACGGCCTCGGTCGCCTTGCCCATCCGGGCGAGGCAGCGAGCCATGCCCAGCTCCGCCTTTGACTTTTCGGCAGCGCTGGCCGTGTCGGCCTTGTCGGTTTCGATCCTGCTGGCGGCCTCGAACTCGCCGATGGCAGCCGCCGCCTTGCCCTGCAGAAGCAACAGCCTGGCCTTGCCGCTCGCGGAGCGGATGCGCATGGCCGGTGGGCCGCGGTCGAGTTCGCCGTAGGCCGCCGCCGCGTCGTCGTACTTCCGCAGCTTGGCGAGCAGTTCGGCGAGCGTCTCCTGCCCCTCGTAGAAGCGGAACGTGCGGAGGTTGTTGGCGAGGAACTCCTTGAGCGTTGCCGCCGCCGCCGTGCCCTCGGCGACGGTCGCGGCAGCCCGGGCCGCGGCGACGAGCTTCACGAACTGGTATTCCTCCTTGACGCGGGGTTCGGCGTCCTTGACGTCGTCGGGCTCGATCTTGGCCAGTTCCGCCAGGGCGCCGCGGGCGTCGCGCTTGAAGAGGAGCCCTCGGGCGTCGGCAAGGCTGCCGGGCTCACCGTCATGACGCACCTCCCGAACCGCGGTGACGCTGTAGCGACGGATGTCCTTGTTCACGGCGTTCTCGATCTCGATCCCGTCAGGGGTGAGGCTCTGAATCGCGCCTTTGATGCAGCTGCCATCGACGAGCACCACCTCGTCGTCGGCGCAGCTGGCACTGGCCAGCGCCGCCAGCACGATCACGAGGTAGGCGGCGACCGGCCGCCCGCTGAGGAACAGGGCGGTCATGGTGAGCCTCCGGTCGCACCCTGCTCGACGGGGGACGCCGACGCGGCCTTCGCGTCGAGCGCTGCGAAGCCCGTGGGATCCTTGCCCCGCTCCTTCTGCACCTCCTTGAGGAGCCGCTCGTACCGCTTCGCGAACGCCTCGCCCCCCATGTCGGGATAGAGCTTCCTGGTCATGGCAATCGCCGTCTCGGCCGTCTCGAGTCGCTTCTGCTTCTCCGCCTCCTTGCCCGGTAGCTTGGACCGGGCCAGCAGGCATTCCACGACCCGCAGCCGAGCGGTGAAGAACGTGTCGCGGCTCCGCTGCGCCTTGTCGCCGGTGCCGGAGAGGCCCTGGCGGGCGATTTTGTTGGCGATGTTACCCCAGCCCCAGATCACCGTGGGCGGACCCCGCCGGCCGCCGGCCGCGTCCCGCAAGAGCCCGTTGGCCTTGTCGGCGTCACCGGCGGCGGCCGCGGCCCGGCCGGCGGCCTGCAGAATCTCCGCCGCCTCGATCTGAGCCTCCAGCGAGTTCTGCCGCTTGGAGTCGGCGAGAATCCAGTCGATCTGCTCCTGCGCGGTATCCCAGTCACCGAGTTCCTTGGAGATCGTCGCCATCTTCAGCCGCACCGAAGGCTCGAAGCGGGCGAACTCGGCGTTGTCCTTGTTGGCCAGCAACTTCTGGTAGACATCGGCCGACTTCTTCAGATAGGCGGCGGCCTTCGTCGCCGGGACGATCGCCCCCGTTCCCTTACCCGAGCCGAGCGTTAGATAGGTGGTCGCCACCCAGATTTGCGACGACATCTTGGTGTCGCGGGCCGCGATGCCGTCGAGGAACTTTTCGAAGCCGGCGAGGATCTTGTCGGCCCGGGCGCGAACCTCGGGCGTCAGTGACTTGCTCCCACCCCCCAGGCCCTCCAACTGCCCCTGCAGGTCGCGGCCCATACTCAGGTACATCGCGGTCAGCTTCGCGGAGGCCTCGTCGCCCTTGCCGGCCACCTTCTCCAGGCCCTGCATGGCCTTCTCCGCACGGTCGAAGTCCTCCGTCTGGATGAACAGCCGCAGGGCGAGCGTCAGCGCGGCCTCGGCGAGTTGGCCCTGCGCGAGGACCGGAGTCTCGCCGGAGACGAGTGTCCAGGACCCGTAGACGGGATGCTTGAGGAGTTCGACGGCCCGCGGCTCGTCGGCGTCGTCCAACGCGATCTGCACCCGCGATAAGGCGCCGGCCGCCGCCAGCTGCCCCAGCGGCGGGGGCGGCAGCGCCGTCGCCGAACCCAGCGCTGCCAGCCCGTTGTCGAGCGACACCTTGGCCGCGTCCTTCCAGGCTTGGATCTTCTCTTCGGCCGGCCGCACGCCCTCCTCCAGTCGGCGGGCCTCCTGCACCTCCCGCCACAGGGCCACGCCGGCCCGCAGCAGCACCTCGGCCCGCCGCGGCGCACTGGCGGGTACCTGGGCGATGAGCGGCACGATGGCCGACGGATCACGGGCCGTCACAGCGGCACCGATCACGATCAGCGCGGCGTCAGCGCTCTCCGACTCCTCGGGCCAGGTCTTCATGACGACGCCGGCCAGTTCGAGCGTGCTCGCCCGCGCGTCGTCCGAGGCCCGGCCCTCCGCCTTCTGGCCGACCTGCTGCCAGGCGGCCAGCGCGATCTTCGCAGCCTGCCGGCTCCCCTTGGCGTTGGGATAGCGGTCGGTCAGCATCCGGCCCATCGCCGCCGCCTCGGCGAACCGCTCGCTCTCGAACAGCAGGAAGGTGAGCAGGTAGCGGGCCTGATTGACGTCCTCGATCGTCGCCTCGGCGGTGAGCTTGCCGTCGCCGGTCGGATCGGCCGCGAGGGGCGCCGCGATGCCCGCGAGCTTGAGGGCTTCCTCGAGCTTGGCGACCGTTTCAGCGCGGGCGGCGGCGGCGTCCTTGCGGGCCTTCGCTTCCGCCTCCGCGTCGCCGGCTGCCACGGCCGCCTTGGCCACGGCCGCCTTGGCCTGCATCGTCGCCAAGGCCACCTTGGCCTCGTCCATCGCGTTGGCGAAGGTCTTCTCCCCCTCGGCCACGACCTGGCCGAACTGCGACGCCAACTCGCGGGCCTCGTTGGCGAAGTCGGCGTTGGCCCGTGCGACTTCGACGGCGAGCTTCTTCGCGTCGGCGAGCATCCGCGGCTTTTCGGCCTTGGCCTTCGCGTCGGCGGCATCGAGCGCCTGCGCCTGGGCCTGGAGGACGAGCGCGGCGCGGTACTTGAGCCCCAGCCAGTCGGCGTCGAGCCTCGCGCCGGGCAGCTTCCTGACGTCCTCGAGCGCGAACTTCCGGGCCGAGGCGTCGAAGCCCTCGTACTTCTTCAGGGCCAGCATGGCCTCCAGGGAGGTGTTCAGCGAGAGGGAGCGGAGGCGGACCGCGAGCGGCATCTTCTGATTGAGCGTTACCAGGCCAGAGAGTGTGTTGATCGCGTCCTCCCACTTGCCGAGCATTGCGTAGTTGCGGCCCTCGTAGTAGCGGGCGAAGAAGCCGCCCCCCTTGGTGGAATACTTGTCGGCGACATCCCGGAACATCTCGGCCGACTTGGTGAGCGTCTCGGTGCGGTCCTTCGATTCCGCCGGATAGGCCTTGGCTTTCTCGAACATGGCGGCCGCGGCGGTGAGCCGTGTCTGGATCAGCTTGCCCCGCAAGGCCTCCTGGTCAGCCTCAAGGGTCTCGAGTTCCTTCCGCTGGGCCGGGCTGAGTTTGGAGAGTTTCGAGTCCTTCGGTCTGTCCCCGGGGCGGGGCGGCCGGGGCGGGGCGACCGGGTTGGGCTTTGCCCTACCTTTTCCG